>JAEUTR010000560.1 GCA_016787365.1 Bacteroidia bacterium | reverse complement strand
TATCACCATAAAAATAATTGCAAATTATTCAGTGCCAGTATTGGCTCCTACCCTATTTACACCAAACATAAATTTGAAAGTTTAAGTAAAGGAGAGCAACGACATTACCTATTTATACGCCATCCTTTAACGATTACATTTGGCTACATCTTTACGTTTATGTATGGTATGTGCATTAAATCAATCATTAATCGTTTCAGTAAAAACATTGATTCATTAATCGGACTTATTCTTCATATTTTATATCAGGTTGCCGTATTTTATTTTTTAGGCTGGCAAACCTGGATTTTGTTATGTGCCATTCCTCATTTTATTTCAGGTGCCATGGGTAGTTACTTGTTTTATGCACAACATAACTTCCCTTCGGTAACTTTTGTAGGTAACGAAGAATGGACTTATGAAGGTGCTGCTTTGGATTCATCCAGCTTTATGGTATTAAGCCCGTTAATGCATTGGTTTACAGCAAATATTGGCTATCATCATATCCATCATATGAATTCCCGTATTCCGTTTTACCGTTTACCCGAAGTATGGGATTCTATTCCTGAAATGCGAACAGCTAAAACAACATCTTTAAAACTAAAAGATGTAATTGCCTGTTTAAAATTAAAAGTGTGGGACTTTGAAAATCAAAAAATGATTGGGGTTTGATTTTTTCAATAACTAGACTGACAAGAAATACTTAAAAAATATTTAGAATCATAGTGTACCTGAGTTCTATTTTTTGCTAATGCTTCGCTAAAGGCTTATTAAACTCATCTTTAGTTAATAATAAATCATTTATTAATTTCAAAACAAAGTTCAATTGTTCTTCTTTATTCAAATCTGTGTTATCTAAAACAACAGCATCTTCTGCTTTAATCAAGGGATTTTCTTTTCGGGTAGTATCATCATGATCCCGTTTTTCTAAATTGCGTTTTACATCCTCAAACGTATGATGCTCGCCTTTACTCATTAACTCATCCAAACGTCGCTGTGTTCTTACGTCATTATCAGCAGTCATAAATAATTTTAATTCGGCATTAGGAAAAACATGTGACCCGATATCTCTACCATCCATAATCACACCTTTGTTTTTTCCCATCTCACGTTGCAGAATTACCATTTTTTCGCGCACTTCTTTTATGGAACTGATGGCACTTACATTATTAGCCACTTCCATGGTTCTTATTTCGCGCTCCACATGCTCTCCGTTTAAAAACACTTCAGATGTTTTAGTAACTGTATTATAAATAAAAGAAACCTCAATATCGCTTAAACAATCAATCAGCTTTTTCTTATTCACTACATTATCTGTGATAATATCATTTCTTAAGCAATAAATGGTAACAGCACGATACATAGCACCCGTATCTATATAATTATAGTTTAGCTTTTGGGCTAGTGCTTTCGCTAATGTGCTTTTTCCGCACGAAGAATAACCATCTATTGCAACTGTGATCTTAGACATAACAAGGTAAAGGTAGGGAATTTTTGAAGAAAAAATAACAATAATTGAGCAGCGTTATGCACATAATAGAAACAGGAACTAAAACTTTTTTACAGTAATCCTATTTTATTTACATATACTTCACTTTTATTTCAACCGCTTTAGTTTCGTTTGTAAGCGTAAAGGAAAACTTACTCAGTTTTGGTTTCAACATTCCGGTGTGGTAGTAATTAGAAAAGCCAAAACCTTCTTCAGGCAAAATCCAACCAAAATCCATTTTGGAATTATTATTTTCATCATCTAAAATTACAATGCCATATACTCCGGATTTTAATCCATTATAAGTAAGTGTTAATATATGATTCACTACAGTAGCTTTTGATTCCACTTTTGTAAATAAAGGTGTTTCATCTTCAAATGCTTTTTCGGTATTATAAAAAGCTAATACAATATTGCCCGAATTATTTCTAAGTCCGGTAATAGAAACTTTGAGCGTTTGTGATGATAACGTCCATTGTATACATACCAATAAGATTAATAGAAACATTCTCATATAACTAAGATATGAAAATTTGAAGGAATTAAAAGAGTAACGATTAATTTACAGCCAGTTTATTTAAAGCTTCATCTAATAACCCAGTAAAATTAATATTCCCCACTCTATTACTTTCTCGTATAAAATCTATTACACTTTGAGATGTATAGCTTGTAAAATCACCTACAATAGCCAATTGGATGCGATAGTTAGAAAATTTTTGAAGAATTTCGCCGGCCATTCCATTTTTTAAATCAAAAAAATCCGGGCTTATATTTTTTGCGTAAATAATCAATTTATCAAAACCCTGATAATAGATATTTCCTAGTAGTTCCAAGCCATCTTCGGAGGTTTTAATAATTAACTCCTCCGAAACAACTTCGGCAATTTTAGTTGTGCCGATTGTATGTGTAATAATTTGCATATTGATTAATATTCACTATTACAAATAGCTCAATTTTCGCTTGGTTTATTTAACAGACCAACATTATTGTTAGGATTTTTAATACTCTTTTTAATTTCCATCTTTATTTCGTCATCCAACAAGAATTGTAGTTCACTCATCATGGCACTAGCATTGCCTCCACTTACATAACGTAAGCCTGCCCACACATAATCTTTAAACTGCACTAGTTGAATCACAATCACCACTTCTTTTTGCTTGGTTCGCGGATTCGTAAAATAAGCCAATCTTGGTAGAGTCATTTTATAAGGCTCCACGTCTTTTAGTTCTGGTTTCACTTCCTTATCAATATATAATAAAGATGTTCCGTTTTGCGCTTCTTCGTAAGTAGGCATTCTACCATTTACAACTGGAACTTTTTCCCAATCTTTTAACTCAATTCTTGGAAAGGCCAAATTATCTGGGCAATCCCATGCCAAAAAATTACTAGCATAGTTTATAGGACAATCATAGGTTTCTTTAGGAGTTTCTTCGCTACAAGAACAAACAGATAGTGCCGCTGCACAAATAAAAATAGAAGTAAATAATTTCATCATCAATATTTTGTGAGATGAAGATAAAAAATACTGGAATACTAACTTGATAACGACATGTTATTTAGAGTATTTTAACGAATAGTGTGTCATATAATTTCTATCACACCTATCCGTTTTTTTTAAACCTGACGGGTGTAAATATTTATATCCTGAAAAAATGCCACATAACCGTGAATGATATAACAATCCTCAAAGCTTATGTAATATCAATCTCTTAAACAACATCCATATTTGTTATTATAAAATGTAATTATAAAACGCAAACTATGGAACCAAAAAAACTTACCACCGCTAGCGGCATTCCCTACTCTGAGTTTGAAAACTCAATGACGGTAGGTCAAAGAGGCCCCATCCTAATTCAAGATTATTTGTTGCACGAAGATATAGCTCATTTTAACCGTGAGCGAATACCCGAGCGTGTGGTGCATGCCAAAGGATCTGGAGCTTTTGGTACGTTTACGGTAACACACGATATTAGCAAATACACTAAAGCCAAAGTATTTTCGGATATTGGAAAGCAAACCAAGGTGTTTGCACGTTTCTCGCAAGTGGGTGGAGAAAAAGGAAGTGCCGATAGCGAAAGAGACCCTCGCGGTTTTGCCCTTAAGTTTTACACCGAAGATGGTAATTGGGATTTAGTAGGTAATAACACACCAGTATTTTTTATTAAAGACCCAAAAAAGTTTTCGCACTTCATTCATACTCAAAAACGCGACCCTAAAACCAACTGCAAAAGCCCCACCATGATGTGGGATTTTTGGAGCTTAAATCCCGAAAGTCTACATCAAGTAATTATTTTAATGAGTAACAGAGGAACTCCCATGTCTTACAGACACATGCATGGCTTTGGAAGTCACACCTTTTCAATGATCAATCATTTTAATGAACGCACTTGGGTAAAATTTCATTTTAGAACCCAACAAGACATTAAAAATTTTACAGGCGATGAAGCTAATGCAATGCGAGGCATCGATCCTGATCAGGCCCAAAGAGATTTAGTAGAAGCCATTGAGAAAAAAGATTTCCCGAAATGGCTTTTACAAATACAAGTGATGACAGAAGATCAAGCCATTGAGTTTGCATTTAATCCTTTTGATGTGACTAAAATATGGCCGCATAATGAGTATCCATTAATAGATGTGGGTATGATGGAACTACATACTATTCCCGAAAATTATTTTAGAGATGTGGAACAAGCTGCTTTTGCACCTGCGCATGTGGTAAATGGTATTAGTTATTCGCCCGATAAAATGTTACAAGGCCGCATCCTTTCTTATCCAGACGCACAACGTTACCGATTAGGCGCTAACTATGAGCATATTCCTGTAAACAAATGCCCATATATGACCTCGAACTATCAACGGGATGGATTGATGCAGGTAAGTGAAAATGGAGGTGCTCATGTCAACTATCGTCCTAATAGTTTTGATGATATAGTTGCAGATAAAAATTACAAAGAACCATCTATGATTTTAGAATCACATGAAGCGGCTTGGTATGATAGAAATATGAATGATTCAGATCATTATTCGCAACCGGCAAAATTAGTAACTAAAGTAATGACAGATTTAGACAGAAGTCATTTGATTGACAATATCGTTAATTCAATGAAAGGCATTACAGGAGAGAAAAAAGAAGAAATTATTTACAGGCAGTTATGTAACTTTTTCAGAGTAGATATAAATCTAGGCTTAGCTATTGCCAAAGGTTTAGGTATTGAAATAGATGAAAGCATCATGTCGAGAAAATAAAAAATTATATAAACTGTGAATGATGTAATACTATGTATTTAAAACATAAAGTATTTTATTTATATAAACTCACCTTTGTAATGTAATAACATCAACTTATCAAACAAAAACATGACTAGAAAAAAACATTATAAAACCGTATTTATCAAAACAAGCATTGTTACGGCTACCTTATTTACAACTATGGCCTGTCAGGAAAACAAAAAAACAGAAGATACCAAAGTAGTTGCCGATAATCAAAATGAATATTATTTTGACACTAATAGTGAAGAAAACGATGCTGCATTTTTAGTAAATGCAGCCGAGGCCAATGTTAATGAAATTGAACTCGCTCAATTAGCACAACAAAGAAGCAGTAATGATGATTTAAAAGGTTTCGCAAAAATGTTAAATGTGGATCATCAAGCATCAATTAAAGAACTTACAAATTTGGCAAATACTAAATCTATTGTTATTCCCACATCGATGACAGATGAAGGAAAAACAAATTTTAAAGATTTAACTAATTTATCAAATATTGACTTTGACAAAGCCTATACAAACTTGATGGTAAAAGCTCATCAAGATGCTATTACTCTATTTGACAAAGCATCCATTGAATCGAAAGATAAGGCCATAAAAGCATTTGCGACAGCTACTTTACCCAAACTTCGTCAGCATTTAGATATTGCTATCACCTTTCAGGAAAAATACAATAAAAAATAAAACCATTTTAGTGAAATTCTTTGCGATTAGTTAGGTTGACAAAACGGCATCAGGAACATGGATATTTCTCAACCTTCCATCCATGACCAACGAAAAGGTAGACGAGCCTATACACCGTTATCGAATATAAATTAGAGTTTCACTAAATGGTTTTTTAATTTAATAGTACTAATAAAAAACTCCCTCTGTTAAGCAACAAAGGGGTTTTTAATATGAGAACGTTTCTCGTCTTCGCTCAGGATAGTCCACAAATTAATAGAATTGTAAATATAACTAGTGTGGATGTAAAGAAGATTTAGATAAAAAATTAGTTACTAATTTATTTAACCGTAATCTTTGACTGAATCAAGTTTTTAAATTCATTCAATTGCTCTTCCGATTTGAAATATCTTTTTGGGATTATAAAAGCCGAACTAGATTCTATGAATAAATAAAATGCAGTACGTCCTTCTTCTAATGACTTTATAGTTGACCAATTCACAATAGAAGATGCAGCAGAAGATTCGCAAAGCATTGCATCTTCATTAAATTCCATTTCTTTTAATCCTAAAATAATGCTATCATCTTTAGGTTTTGATTCAGTACTAAGGATACTAAAATAAATTGCAAAAAAATACACCGCAATGCATACAATGGTTGACACAACCGTAGTAAATAAATCAAACTCGGTTCTATTTAAAATAATCTGTAAAGACAAAATCGTTATAAGGCCAGTAAAGACGGTTTTTTTTAGTCTGGTTTTAATAAAGAAATACTTATTAAAGTTCAAATAATCTAGTCGGGTAATTTCTATTTCGAGCTTCATCTTTTCAAATATACAGAAAAACTTACAGGTACCTCAGCATTACAAATGTAGTAAAACGGGAACGTTATTTATTCTGGTATTTCAGGGTCAGTCAACGTAGGGTCACTCGAACCTAATTGAATATAAGCACGATTTATTGCTTGTGCTGCTACATCAAGTTTCTTGTCTCTTGGATGAGCTTTAACTGCATCATCAATTACTTTTTTCAATTCTTTCAGTTTCTGTACTTTTTCTTTCCTATTAAGCACCCACTTTGAAATAAAATAATAATTTCCTCTACAATAAATATGATGAGTATGGGGATCTTCTTTACCTATTGTGCCTAGTAACTCTTTTGCTAGTTCATCTGCTTTTCTTTTATATTCAATTGCATAAGTATAATTTTCTGAAAAAGAACTTTGCTTATAATATAAATTACATTTAGCATTTTGAATAAAAGGATTAGTTGGATTGATCGATTCTGCTTGGTCAATATAATTTTCAGCAAGACGCAAGTCTCCACCTTCCCCTTCAACTTCAAGTGACCCGTACTGCAACCAATATTGAGAGTCCTCGTGGAAAAATGAGGATAAAGAATCATAGACATCTCTAGCATAACTTATATTATGCTTAAATCTATAATAAAGTGTATTATGATTTATCAATGACTTATATAAATTAAATTTTCTAGACGGGCCTGAATTTTTTTTTAATTCAGGCGCTAATATTGACAAAACTCGAATATAAGCATCCTTTAACATATCTATATCGGCGCAAAATTTAATTATA
>JAEUTR010000548.1 GCA_016787365.1 Bacteroidia bacterium | reverse complement strand
AGCATTATATTTTTCATATGTTAATGAACGAGTTGAATAACGAAGGTTGTGAATTTTCTTGTGGCTCTGAGCATAAAATAATTAAACATGCAGGAGACACATTGTGTTTTGATTATTCTCTTCCGCACAAGAGTTTTAACTCTAGTGATTTTGATAGGATTAATTTAGTTGTTGATATTAAACCCTGATATTATATATTATTTGTTTCATTAAACCATTTTATCCAAGTTTCTTTTGGAGCAATAGTTAAAAGGGTTTTGTCGCTAAGGTTATTGATTTTGTATTCAGAAATTTGTTTCGCTGTGTAATTCGAGTTTGGAATAGGAGTATCAATCATTAACACCCATCGTTCATTCTCAGTCTTATTCCAGGCTTCATGCATATATCCATCGTTAAATGAAAAAGTTTTTCCTTCCTCCCACTGCATCTCCTGATTCATGCATTTTAATGCCAAATTCCCATCAGGAATTTTTAAGCCTAAGTGAGTACGCATGATTTCTTTTGAATAGCCTTCATGTGCCTGTATAACTGTATTGGATTTTAAAATTGAAAATTCAGCTGTTATTAACTCAGGAATGGATTTAAGTATTTTTTTTGTTTCAGGGAAACAATCTAATAATTCGGTGTTATGTATCGTAAAAAAAATTAAAGGTATAGTCAGCCATCCATTGTTACTGGAATAACCAGAATAAAAAGACTTTAAGTCATTATATCCTTTTTTATTAATGTAGTTTTTTAATTCACTTTTAATTACTTGATGTTTTGATTCAAGTATTTTTATCCAGTTTTCATCAATATTATAGAACATTTATTGTATTTTTATCTTTTATTAAAATTAATAAAAGATTTTGAGCAAGACAATATATATAGGATTAAATGACAATTTTCATGACCCTTCCATATGTATTTTAGATTCAGAGGGGAAGTTGGTTTTCGCAGAAAGTTCTGAAAGGTATTTACAATATAAGAGGGCCTTAGGTTGTCCACCTGATTTAGAATTGTATTTTGAAGAGATTATATCCAGTCATTTTCCTAAGGATAAATACCATGTAGTGATTGGTTCTTCATGGAGTAAGACCCGACATAATTCATCAAAATTTTTTGATTTAATTGGTTTTTTCAATTATGATTCTCATTCATTTTTCAGAAGGCTATTTAAAAAAATGGGAGCTCATCGTAGTTTTCATTATGGTTCGTTGAGAGCCGCCGCCGCCTTAACACAATCAGGTGCCGGGGTATTTAAGTTATTTAATAAATGGAATTTGGATTCTGTTGTTACCCGTCAGTATTTTAACCATCATTTAGCACATATAGCTAATGCGATAGCTTGTTCAAATGAGTCTGAAGGTATCGGTTTAGTTATTGATGGAGGGGGAGAAGGGACGGCTATTAGCATTTACTACATTCAAAATAATTCTCCCAAACTCGTTAAAGCTATTCGTTCAAAATTTAGTTTAGGTACTCTATATTCTTTGGTCACAAATGCTATTGGCTACTCATCTCTCAAGGGTGAAGAATGGAAAGTAATGGGGTTGGCTCCTTATGGAAAACCAAATGCTTTATTTGACTCAGTATTAAAAGATATTTTTCGTATACGTAATAATAAATATACTACTAAAGGCGAAATATTAGGTAAGTATGAAGAAGAATTAAAATCTTTTATTACTAAGCATCAATTGCCAAAAGAAGATGTGGCTCATACAACACAAAATGTATATCTAGAATATCTAGAAGATATTATCAGCTACTCAAAAAAACTAATTCCTAATCAATCTACCGCTTTTATTTCGGGAGGAAGTGCTTTAAACTCATCGGCAATGGGAGTTATATCTGAACGCAGATTATTTGAGAAAATAATTATACCAAATGCTCCGGCTGATGATGGTAATTCTATAGGAGCGGCAGTATTGGCATACATAAATCATACAAATAAATTACCGGATATTAATTCTGTAAGAAGTCCATATCTTGGTTCAGAGATTATAAATAGTAGTATTGAAAAATATATTGCAACATCGTTTTTGCCATTTAAAAAATTAGAAGACGCCCCAGCTTATGCTGCGCAATTATTAAATCAAAATAAAATCATTGGTTGGATACAAGGGAGAGCAGAGTTTGGTCCAAGGGCATTAGGAAACAGATCTATTTTGGCACATCCCGGGTTTTCAGATAATAAAGACCGAATTAATTCCGCTGTTAAATTCAGAGAGGGGTATCGTCCTTTTGCACCTTCTATATTAGATGAATTTGGCAGCGAATATTTTAAAAACTATTCGTTTACACCCTATATGGAAAAAGCATTGAGTTTTAAAGATGAGGTAAAGGATAAAGTACCCGCAGTAGTTCATGTTAATGGAACAGGAAGATTGCAGTCTGTTACGAAAGATATTAATGAAAAATATTATCAGTTAATACATAACTTCTATAAATTATCAGGATTGCCATTGGTTGTTAATACTAGTTATAATGTAATGGGTAAGCCTATTGTACACGATTTAAATGATGTGATGGCAGTTTTTTTTAATAGTTCGATAGACGCAGTCATTATTAATGATTATGTTATTGAAAGAAGCAGTTTAAGCGCTAAAGACAATCATAGGGATGGTGTTATATAACATAGGTAATATTATGATTTAAAATAAAAAAGGAAGAGTTATGAAATTATGGTTTTCTATATACGATGAAACGCTTTATCAGGGCAGCGAAAAATCTTTCTATGAATCAGAACATTATGATTGGGCAAAAGAAATATTAAGTCAAAGAGAGATAATTGTTAAAGAGTTTTATGAGGTTATTAAAACAGAAAAATTATTTGACCCTTATTTTAATCAAATGCTTACTTCTCATAAAGGTATGTGGCAAACTATTGGTTTGAAATTTTGGACAATTAATAATTATAAAAATCAGGCTTATTTTCCAAATACTACCAAGGTTATAAATAAGATCCCAAATTTAGTATCGGCTTCCTTTAATAAATTACAAGGAGGAACGGATATAAAACCACACTGTGGCGATACTAATGGTATTTTTAGATGCCATTTAGGTATTGAAATACCAGCCGGGTTACCGAATTGTGGTTTTGAAGTAAATAAAGAGCAACGAGAGTGGAAAACGGATGATTTAATTATATTTTGCGACGCCCATAATCACACAGCATGGAATCATTCAAATAACGATAGATATATTTTTTTGTTTGATATCATAAGAGATGAATACAAACCAAAAAAAAATGTAATTGTATCAACAGTTTTAAGCTCTATGTTTTTACAAAAAATAGCATTGTTACTTATTAATATGAAGCAAGAGAGTAATTTTAAACGCAGTAACTTAAAACCAATTGTTTTTATATTAAAACCATTTGCCAAACTTGCAGTTTGGTACGTTAATCGATTTAAAGTTTATTAAACTTACCGATAAAATTTAAAGACATTTACATGCCTTAAAATTCGTTTTAATTTAACAGGTAATAACAGATAATTTATAGCAACGAAATGATCAAGTCTAGAGAGGTATTGTTGAACTTTATCATATAAATTTAAATAAACTTTTTCCGAAGCACAGGTATATCCAAATTTTTCAGCTACTTCTTTACATATAAAATCTATTTTTCTTTTTTGTTGCTCGGTAAAAGCATTATTAGTTTCCCATTCATTAATTTTTTTTATATCTATAGATGAAAAAGTACTCAAATGTCTTGTGTTTAGCAGATTTAGGATTTCAGGTGTAACATTAGCACTATTTTTTAATTGATTAATAATGTCCTGATTTGCCCCTTCATTATTTAGCATAGAAGGACTGAATTCCAAATTTAAAAATGCACAAATTTTTTTCAGAATATTTACTGTATCTGAAATTAAATCTTCATATTTTACATAATGTAGTTGTGATGCTGGGACTTTACAAAATGCTAAAGGTTTCATTTCTATGAGCCATTTTTCAGCCTGATATATATAACCGGATCTGCCCATCCCACTTTTTATAGAGGAATATACTATAGCACGAGGATCTCTGGTTAAAATAATAAATTTTGTTTTTTTGTTTTCGAGATATAAATCATTTATTAGAGGATTAAATTGTAACTCCTTATTAATTATCTGAGAAGTAAGGCTTACATTCTTATATCCAAAATAAGCATGCGTATATACTATTTTCGATAAAGTTTCATAATTAATATTGCTGGAATGTTTTTTTATAGCGTTAAATAATTGCTCTTGGCTACAGGAAAAAAATACTGAAAATTTATCGGAATTTTGAACTAAAAAAAATAAGTCTTTAAGGTAGTTTCTTAATATAATATCACTATAATACTTATAATGTCCGTAATCTTTTTTTAATAGCCAGTAAATATTTTCTTCGGAAATAGATATGACATGTGGGTTTTTATTTAAAATAAAACTCAACAGAGTACTGCCTGATCTGTTTTTAGATAAAATATAGTTTATTTCAATTTTATCTAATTGCATAACCTTTGGTGAATCCATTAAGTTAAAAATAATTACACTTACATTTTATTTTCTTCCTCGGCCAATACTAATATTGTATTTCACGCAATCCCAATATTCTTTGGTATAGCTTACAAATATTTCTTCGCCTGCAGCAATATCTTTTGTGCTTAAAATAAAACAACGATTGTTTTCGATTTCATAAACACAGTTGTTTTTTAATCCTTTTACCCTTCCTAAACCAGCCGCATCGTTTGCAAAACGCGCTTTATGTTGCGGTGTATTCCAAGCATCGATACAATGCTTTTTATTAATGAAAAATAAATAACCATCCTCATCGCGTTCTACACGCTTTTCGTATTCTTTCCAATCTATAATTTCTCCAAGATATTCAATAACACGGGTTCCTTTTTTGATTGCTGTTGTGGTAAATAAACCTTTACCAGAATTAGGTAGTTGTGATGTTTTTACAATTAATGCCATAGTTGGGTAAAGATAATATCTGTATTGGATATTTTGATGAAAATTAAAATTAAATGAGGTTATTTTGAAAATATTTTAAGTTTTTCAACCAAAAAGTCATATGTCACTTTTTTTTCGATAAACTCATTTATAGACTTATTGTTTTTTGTAATTAAAGTAGCTGGTATAGCACCGCTCCAACTCTCAGAAATCTTATTAATAAAGTCGTTGCCGTTTATTTCATCTAATAGAATAACCTCACACGTATATTTATTTTTATCTAAAAATAGTTTTAATTTTTTATTTAATTCCTCCTTAAAATCCATACTTATCAAAAGTACTTTTACTTTTTTGTTTGTATAATCCAAGTGTAGTTTTTCAAATTCGGGTAATTCAACTATGCAAGGCTTACACCAAGTTGCCCAAAAATTAACAACATATGTTGTGTCTGAATTATTATAAATACGTTTTGTTAAATCACCGATTTTGTATACGGCTGTATTATTTTGTGCATTTATTTTTGCAAAAAATAATACAAACAACAACAACAACAATAAATTACCGGTGTTTTTGATTGTATGCATATTCTTCTAATAATAGTTTAATATCTGTAATTAATCTTGTAACATCTAAACTGTCCGTTCCGTCATAAAATCCACGTAAATGCCTTTCTTTGTCAACTAATGCAAAATTTTGAGTATGAATAAAATCATCTTCGTCGCCATTACCTTCCTCAGCATTTAATAAATAGCCTGTACGTGCCATATCATATAAATGTTTTTTTTCTCCGGTTAAAAAATACCAGCGCTTATCATTTACTTCGTGTAGTTTAGCATAATCCATTAATACATTTACCGAATCTTCTTCAGGAGAAACCGTATGAGATAATATTAAAATATCCTGATTACTAGCAAACTCTTTATATACCCTTTCAAGCTGATTACTCATAATTGGACATATAGATTGACAGGTAGTGAAGAAAAAGTCAGTAACATATATTTTTCCTTTAACGTGCTCTTCTGTTACCTTTTCATTAAATTGGTTCGTAAAACAAAATGGCTTTACAACATGATAACTGGTATCGCCATTTTTTAAACTGTTTTTTTTGCCAAAATAGGGTAGTGTACGGAGTGGCTTTTGTTCGTTTTTGTTAAAAAAATACCATGCTACAAATATCAATGGTATAATTAATAATAGCCAATAATAATTACCTTTAGTCTTCATTTTACAAAGGTATGATTAAAGAGGTTTTTAACAACAAAAAAAAAGAAACGGCTGAAATAGGTTTTGGAACAAAAAACTATAATGAATCTGTTCGTTTTTTAAATCAAAATGGGACAGTTAACGTAAAACGTAAAGTTTCTGATAAACATATCGGTTTTGATTTATATCATTGGCTATTGGGTATCAGTTGGCTTCAGTTTATAGTATTAGTGTTTGTGAGTTATGTAATGGTAAACACATTATTTGCAGTCATTTATTTTACTATTGGAGCCGATAAATTTGGAGGGTTGGATGTTGGTTCAGGTTCAGAAAAATTTTATCAGTTATTTTTCTTTAGTGCCCAAACACTTACTACAGTTGGGTATGGTCATATTTATCCCAATAGTGTGTTTACAAGCACAGTATCGGCAATTGAATCTATGTTGGGTTTAATGGGTTTTGCGTTGGTTACAGGTTTACTATATGGTCGTTTCTCGAAACCAAGAGCTGATTTGCAATATAGTAACGAAGCCCTTGTTTCTCCTTATAAGGATACAACTGGCTTTATGTTTAGGGTTGCTAACAAAAAACAAAACGAGCTTATTGAAACAGAATGTCAGGTTATTATGGCAATTAATAATCCGGAAACACAAAGAAGAGATTTTCACTTTTTGGATTTAGAAAGAAGTAAAATTAATTTGTTGCCACTAACTTGGACAGTTGTTCATCCTATTGATGATAAAAGTCCGATGTATGGCTTATCAGAATCGGACATAAAACAAAGAGATGGAGAATTTATAATTTTAATAAAATCAATTACTGATACTTATTTTCAAACGGTTTATTCACGTATGTCCTATAAATCATCAGAGCTTACATGGAATGCTAAATTTGTTCCTATGAAACAAATGCCTAACAACGACGGAAGTATATCTATCAATTTAAATGATATACATTCTTATGATAAATTGTCTTAAAATAGTACAACTTATAATTTGTCTTTATGTAAATTGGCTTTAATAAGTTTACTCACTCTGTAAACCATATAAATACAAATCAGAGTTAAAATAACGATTACAAAACCTAAAGTATCATAGTGTTCTAACGGACTATATTTATCTTTTTGAACTACTATCATTCCTCCAATAGCTGCGGCAACTCCCCCGGCTATTTGTTGTAATGAAGAATTAATACTCATAAAAGCACCCCTGTCCTGTAATTTAGGCAAGGCAGATACTAATGCCATAGAAGGAACCATGCGACTCATAATTCCCATCATCATTAATACATTTAATACCATAACAATAGAAATATGAACAGGGGTTAGATTTGTGTAAATTAATACTACGATAATTAACCATAAAGATGCAATAGCAAACAATTTAAGTTTATCTATTTTATCACTTAGTCTTCCAATAACTGGCATAATAATTAACGTTGCAATACCAGCTACCATAAATAAAAGCGGAAGTTGTTCAGGGGTTATCAGTAAATTATTAATAGCAAAAGCACTTCCCCATGGCATCATCATAAATCCCCCCAAAGATAGCATGGCTGTTGCCATAAAACCGATGCGGTAATTTTTTTGAGCAACTGTATGCATAAGGTGTTTGAAAGCATTTTTTTCATTTTTCACCTCAAGGTGCTTGGTAATAGGTTTAATCTTAAATAAAATAATTACCCAAATAATAGATGATAACCCCACGATCATTAAAAATGGCGATTGCCACCCCCAGATATTTGCTAGATATAAGCTGATAGGAATGCCAAGCACTTGACTCGCACCAAATCCCATTTGCATAAATCCCATAACTCTGCCACGCTGCTCTAACAAAAACAAATCAGCTACAATAGCCATAGAAATGGAACCAATAACACCACCAAATAAACCGGTTACAATACGTGCAGCAATTAATAATGGATAGTTTGGAGCTATGCTGCATAAAAAAGTCCCTATAATAAAACCTATATAAAAAAACTGTAATAATTTTTTTCTATCAAATTTATCAGCAAAACCGGCAGTTAATAATCCCGCTAGTCCGGCACTAAATGCATAACTTGATACGGCAAACCCAAACTGAGTTGTACTCATGTCCATTGATTTCATAAGTATATCACCCAGAGGTGACATTACCATAAAATCTAAAACAACCGTAAATTGAGTTAAGGCTAATAAAACAATCACAGAAATTTGATAAGATGAAAACTTGACAGGTTGGGAAGTGATAGTTTTATTCATTAATGCTTTATGGTTTGTAATATTTTAATGCTTGTGGCATAAACTCTTTTAAAGTCGCTATACGAGTAGCATCGCTTGGATGTGTACTTAATAACTCAGGTGGTTTTTGTCCACCACTTGCATCGGCCATACGTTGCCAAAAAGTAACGGCAGCTTCAGGATTATATCCACCCATTGCAGCAAACACCAAGCCCATTTTGTCAGCTTCTGTTTCGTGGGTTCTGCTATATTTTAACATCCCTAAATTTGTACTTAAGCCATATGCCTGTTGAAATAATGCTTGGGTTACAGCAGGTTTTTGTTGCATAGCTGTTGATAAAACCAAGCCACCAAACTGAACCATCATTCCTTGGCTCATGCGTTCATTTCCATGACGAGCAATTGCGTGTGCAATCTCATGTCCCATAACAACGGCTAAACTAGCCTCATCTTGCGTAACGGGTAATAAACCTGTGTAAACTACTACTTTGCCTCCAGGCATGCACCAAGCATTTACAACATTTTCGTCTACCACATTAAATTCCCATTTAAAACCATTCAACGATGAACTTAAACCTTTATCTGCATAATATTTTTCTACCGATTTTTGAATTTTACTTCCAACTGTTTTTACCATGATGGTTCTTTTGTCGGTAGCGGCAAGAGGTTTGTGTTCCGATAAAAATTTATCGTATTCAGTTAAACTCATACCTATCATATCAGATTCAGGTATCAGACTTATTGAACGACGTCCGGTTATTGCGTTTTTTTGACAGGCTATAATAATAGTTGCTAAAACAGCTGCGGTAATTATAATTTTTTTCATGGTATCTGAAAATATTTTTTGTTAGTTCTTATGAAGTCAATATTTTGAAAATTTCAGATGTGTTTTTTGAGTTCTCAAAAAAGAAGACTATTGTTAATTAATTTCTGCGCTTAATCCTTTTTCTAAAAGTGTCTCGCAAATTGGCTTTAATTTTTCTAAAGGTCCTTGCTTAACGGCACATTTTCCTGTATAGTGAACTAATGTAGCGCACTGTTCTGCTTGTATAGTGTCATGCCCACAATATTTGGTTAAGCAGTCTATTACCCACTCAAATGTATTTACATCGTCGTTGTATAATACAATGTTATTGTGTTTGTTTTCTTTTGTAATTACATCCAGTTCTAATAACTCTTCTGTGTCGGTATAACTGTTTGTTATCATAGTCTAAAATTAATTATT
>JAEUTR010000546.1 GCA_016787365.1 Bacteroidia bacterium | reverse complement strand
TATAATTACAATGGTTTAATATTCAATGATTATCGGTTATTTATAAAGCAAATGAGCCGAATTTTCGGCTCATTTGCTTTATTTCTACTATTTTAGATATGTGATTATTCCAAAATAATCTTTTTAACTTGAGCATGCTTTCCTTGATCTACTTTTACAAAATAAACTCCTTTAGCGTTTTTGCTGATGTCTATTTCTTTATCATAGTTTCCTGAAAACTGATTTAATTTTTCTTTGTAAACAACTTTACCTTCTACATTTAGAATGGTAATTTCTGTATCCTGTTTTTCAGGCAAATTAAAACTTAAATTAAATTTACCGTTACTTGGGTTTGGATAAAAGTTCATTTTCTCAATTTTTAATTGTCCGTCGCTTACTCCTGCACTTTTACCAATACGTTTCATATCATCATCACTTGCATCCGTGATGTCTATTTTTTTAATCACTATGGTTTTGGTAATGTGTTTTTCCTTTTTGTTGTCACCATTCGCATTGTCTTCATCTTTAATAATCATAACTTTTTTACCGTCAACGGTATTTTCGTCGATACCAGCTTCTTTGAGTGCCTTTTTAAGCTCAATATCCATTTCCTTACTTAATTCCGAAAGGTCAACATTTGATTGTTTTCCGTTTTCATCATTAATAATAATTGTTTTTACCATGTTACCATCTTTGGCATCTCCTGTGTTTCCAATAATATCAATCGTGCCGTTTTCTAATTTAATAGAACCCGGATCATTGGTAGTGTAAGTGGTATCAGTTATTTTCTCAACACCATTAATGTTTTCAATTTTTTTAATTCGAACCGTTGCTTTTTTATCAGTGCTTTGAGCTACTAATAATGTGGTGCTTAGTAAAAATGCACCCATGATGACTGTTGTTTTCATAATTTTTTGGTTTTAGAGATTATTATATTGTTTATGACACAAAAGTAATTTGCTCATAGGCCCAAATGAGTTAAGAGGTGGTTAAACCCTGTTAATGAAACGTTAAAGTTTAATTAGGTATGTTAAAGAGTAATAAATTTGATGTACAATGAATACAAAATCGTATAAAATTATTTTTGCCTTATTAAGTTTTAGTCTGCTTGTAGTATTATTACTTCAGGCTTTTTGGATTAAAAATTTTTACACACAAAAACAGGAAGAGTTTAATAGAATTGTTTATCAAGTCTTATCTGATATTTCGAATAAATTAAATGAAAGGGAAAACATCAATTTTATAAAAGAGTCTGCAGTTCCTAAAACAAAAATTACTAAAACCGGAAAGCAGGTTAAGGTCATAACGTCTTCTACGTCTAAAAATACAGTAAATTCAATAAGTGATGTAGATATTTTCAGAGAATTAAAAATGGATACGGTTTTTAAAGAAAATCAGCACATTATTATTTCAGATTCCGTAATGAGGATTAATAACCATCATCAAACTATTATTATCAACAATAAAGTTAGCAAAAACATTCCTAAAAAAGAGGACATAAATAAGCTTTTAGATAAGATGTTAATGGAAATTAAAACAATTGATGTTTCTCCGATTGAAGATATTCATAAAGATACTTTACATGATATGATGACAAGAGAATTTGAATCCAGAGGAATTTTTATTCCGTTCGAATTTTCTTTGAGAAAAGAGGATGCTCATACCGATAAAATTCTTGCACAATCAGATGGGTATAAAACAAATAATAAAAAGTATAAAGCTGATTTATCAAACAAAAAGGTCTTTAGAAATAATAATTATTTGTATTTGCAGTTTCCTGATGAAGCTGATTTTGTATTTTCCAGTATAAAAAATATGCTAATCTTATCGTTGGCATTCTCGTTAGTTATTATTACTGTTTTTTATTTTACACTTAAAACCATTTTGCAACAAAAAAAATTAAGCGAGGTAAAAAATGACTTTATAAATAATATGACGCATGAATTAAAAACACCTATTGCAACTATTTCATTAGCAATAGATGCGATTAATAATAATCAGGTAAAAAGTGATGAGGAAAAGTTTAAGACTTATACTTCCATTTTAAAAGAAGAAAACCAAAAATTAAATAATCATGTTGAACGCGTGTTACAAATGGCAATGATTGATAAAGGCGATTTACATTTAAATAAACAAGAAATTGATTTAGTGAAAATTATTAACTCAGCAATTCATACACATAAATTGCAAATAGAAAAACAAAAAGCAGAAGTAATATTTATACACAAGTTGGCGGAAGTATATATTATTGCCGACGAGTTACATCTACTTACGGTGTTTAATAATTTGATGGATAATGCTTTAAAATATTCTGATAAAAATTGTTTAATTGAAATTAAATTAGACCTTACAATCAAAAATGCAATTATAACCATAAAAGATAATGGCATAGGTATTGAAC
>JAEUTR010000538.1 GCA_016787365.1 Bacteroidia bacterium | reverse complement strand
AAGGTGGAAAACATTGTGTATGTTTTAGTAGTGGAATGGGCGCTACAGATGCTGTCATGCGTATGTTACGCCCTGGAGATGAAGTTATTACCGGTGACGATTTATATGGTGGTTCTTATCGAATGTTTACTAAAATTTATGAAAATTATGGTATTAAATTCCACTTCATTAATTTAACAAATGCAGATAATATAAAAAAATACATCAACGCTAATACAAAATTAATCTGGGCAGAAACACCAACTAACCCAACCATGCAAATCATTGACATTGAAGCTTGCGCAAAAATTGCAAAAGACAATAATTTGTTATTAGCAGTTGATAATACATTTGCATCTCCTTATTTACAAAATCCTTTAGCTCTAGGTGCAGATATCGTCATGCATTCTGTTACTAAATATTTAGGCGGACACAGCGATGTGGTGATGGGTGCCTTAGTAACAAATGATGACAAATTACACGAACAAATTTATTTTATCTTAAATAGTTGCGGAGCAAATCCAGGACCTATGGATTGCTTTTTAGTAATGCGCGGTATTAAAACTCTGCATTTACGTATGGAACGCCATTGCTTTAACGGACGTAAGATTGCTGAGTTTTTAAAAACACATCCTCGTATTGAAAAAATCTACTGGCCAGGTTTTACAGATCATCCAAACCATGAAATTGCTAAAAAACAAATGCGCGATTTTGGTGGTATGATCTCAATCGTATTAAAAGGTGCTTCGTTAGAAGATACTTTTAAAATTGCTTCTTCATTTAAAGTATTTTCATTAGCAGAATCTTTAGGTGGGGTTGAATCTTTAATTAACCATCCTGTTACTATGACACATGCTTCCATACCAAAAGCAGAGCGTGACAAATCAGGTGTTGTAGACAACTTACTACGTTTAAGCGTTGGTGTGGAAGATGTAGAAGATTTAATTGAAGATTTAAAACAAGCTCTGGCTTAATCAGTGAATTAATGATTTGATGAGTTTATGTATCAAAAAACTCATCAAATCAACAATTCAAAAAAAATCAATAATTGGGAAATGAACTTCTTCACAGGATTTTTTAAAGGCATAACCAATTGTTTTAGGGGCTTTGGTTTTCTTTTCGAAAAAGGCTTGTGGCATTATTTATTATATCCGATTATTATATGGATAGCCTTATGGTTTGGTAGTTTCTGGTTATTTTCGGGTATAGCGTCTTGGTTTTCTGAATACCTTAACACTTATTTAATTTTTGAAAACATACCCGATTCGGGTTCCTGGTTATCTTTTGCCAAACCGTTTTTAACAGGCTATTTCAGCCTTGTCATAACATGGATTTTAACTATTTTCTTCTGGCTAATGTCTTCTGTATTTATAAAATACATAGTATTAATTATTATGTCTCCTTTGTTTGCTTTATTATCCGAATCTGTAGAACAAAAGTTGAAGGGCACATCCTATCCTTTTAGTTTTTTTCAACTCATTAAAGATACAGGCAGAGGCATTGCGATAAGTTTAAGGAATATGATGCTAGAATATATGTTTATGTTTTTATGTTTTATCATCACATTGATTTTTCCTCCGTTGGTAATTTTTAGTGGGCCGACTATTATTTTAATTTCTTGCTATTTTTTAGGTTTTACCATGTTGGATTACAATTTTGAGCGTTATAAAATGAGTATTTCACAAAGTATACAATTTGCAAGAAAAAATATAGGATTGGCTTGCGGCATTGGAATGGTATATTCCTGTTTTATGTTTTTGCCTTTTTATATTGGCATTTCGATGGGTCCTGTTCTAGCCGTTATTGGAGCTACAATAAGTTTTTTGGAATTGAAACAAAAAGAAATTCCAACTGTTATTTAATATATCAGAACGCTTCTTGACTACGCTCGAAGTGAGTCTACAAATAAAAATCATTACTATCAACATCATCTGCATTCTATAATAATTACTATGTGGTTAAAAATTTAATATATTTCTTATCTTTCGCTTTATAAATGAAACACACTGTATCTATAGTTAACTATTATAATACCACACCATTTTTATATGGCATCAACCATTCTGATTTTTTATCGCAAATAAAATTAGAACTGGATATTCCTAGCGTGTGTGCTCAAAAGTTAAAAAACAAACAGGTAGAAATTGGTTTAGTGCCTGTTGCTATTTTGCCTGAATTAGAAAGCTATCAGATTATAACAGATTATTGTATTGGGGCAGTTGGAAAAGTAGATAGCGTGAAACTCTTTTCCGAAAAACCACTGGATGAATTAACCCATGTACTATTAGATTACCAGTCTAAAACATCAGTAACCTTAGTGCAAGTTTTAAATAAACATTTCTGGAAAAAGAACATTCAATTTGTAAACGCTACTGAAGGTTTTGAAAAACAAATTTCTGGTACTACTGGAGCTGTCATTATTGGTGACAGAACTTTTGGTTTAACATCACATCCTTATCAATACGACCTCGCCGAAGAATGGCAAAAGCATACAGGATTACCCTTTGTATTTGCCTGTTGGGTTAGTAATATACCTTTAGAAGAAAATTTCATATCAGCCTTTAATAAAACTTTGGCATATGGTGTAAATCATATTGCGGAAGCCGTGATTGAAAAACCAAATCAAGCCCTAGGCGACAATGCACTAGATTATCTAAAAAATAAAATTTCATATAATTTAGACACTGATAAAAGAAAGGCTTTGGACAAGTTTTTAGAATTAATGAAGTGAAATTAGTTCATAAAAAACAAAAAATTAAATTATTTATATAATTTTATAAAAACTGTGTATAAGTGTTACAAATTAAAATCACAATTATTCTTTTTTTATTTTCTTTTGTTTGTGCATTTTCTCAAACCGACTCAACAATTATTTTTGATTTTAACACAGGGGAAATAAAGGAAAAAAACAACCGGATTACCCCTAAAGCAATAGGTGTATCTTTAGTTAAAGATAGATTTGGTAACGAACAATCAGCTGCATATTTACATGGAAACCCAAGTAGTTATTTAAATCTAGGGACTTCCTCTCTGTTAAAACCTATATACGGGTCAATATCTATATGGGTAAATCTTGATAGACACATATATGCGGGAAAAGGTTCCGAAGCAAACCCTATAATAAGTACCAAAAACGGAATTCAGGATGATTTTAATTATGCTTATAATCTTTCTTACGATTTTAAAAGCAAACGATTATTTGCTATTTCTCATAAAGACTCTACTCAGGAAATAAATATAAGATCTGAAAACGAATTTTTGTTTAATAATTGGTATCATTTAGTTTTCACTTTTAATTCATCTCAATTTGCATTTTACATAAATGGGAAACTCCAGCAAACAGCTTCTAAACAATTTTCCCTTAATTATTTAACCGGAGATTCTGTAATTATTGGCAATAGTGCGAGTAAAAAAAATGATCGATATTCACAAGGAACATTTGATGATATTCAATTTTTTCATCATGCCTTATCTCCTTCGGAAGTATTAGAATTATATGAAGCGCCAAATCCAAATAAAACAAAACAATTTATAATTGAATCGACAAAATATATTGCCATAGTTATTATTTTTATTCTAATTATC
>JAEUTR010000506.1 GCA_016787365.1 Bacteroidia bacterium | reverse complement strand
ACTTCTACCATAAGTGGTAATTTTAGTTTGACTCCAATACTTTTTTAAGATTTGCGGAATTTTCATTCATGTCTTTCAATAACATGTTTTTCATCATTGCCGACATTAAATTCATAGGAAATGGAGTGGTTGAACTAAACGTTGTAATGACTTTGGTTTGGTTAGCAGATAATGCTTCTGTGCTTGCATTAGCATAACTGATTCCTTTAAATGGTTTTTCAAACCTTAATATAACATCATAACCAACACCTTCTGTTATCTTTGTTATTTCCTGTTCACCAACGCCAACGTTTTTCATTTGGCTATTCCAAGCCGATTTAAATCCCACCGTTCCATCAGTTCCTGTGTAAATTATTTTAGAGTTAGGATCAGCCATTACCCATTTACTGTAATGTTCTTGATTTTTGATATGTCTGATATAGTTAAATACATCAGCTTGCGAACGGTTAATAATGACTTCTGAAGAAAGAGACATTTCTTTTTTCATGATTGCGGCGGCTAATAAAAGTAAAGCAATAAGTGCTCCAATACTAATTAAAATGATTGATAACATAATTATTTATTTTTTAATTGTTTTTTTATTTGTTCTTTTTCTAAGTTTTCTTTTACTCTAAACTTTACTATTTTTTTAATCAATGCCAGTGGCAAGGGTTTATCTAATGGAAATTGAATAGAACCTTTTCCTTGCTTGTAAGCAGATAATTCTTTTTGAAACGCTTCATTACCTGATGGTAAAGCATAAAAGCCAATGTGATTTTTAAAGGCAGCAAAGTAAACCAACATACCATGAAATTTAAAAGCAGGCATTCCGTAACTGATAACTTCTTCAGCTTTCGGTGCAGTCGTTTTAATAGCTTGACGTATGTGTTCTAGTCGTTCTTTTACGTCAGGTACTTGTTCGGCTATGTAACTATCAATATCTTTAAAGGTCTTCATTTTAATGATTTTCTGCGTATTTTTTAAAATTATTCAAAATCATTTGCCAGCCTGTTTGTTGCATTTCTATTGGGTTTTCACTTTCTGCTTCAAATTCTTCAATAATTTTTACGCCACCATCAATCACAGAAAAATGAGTATCCCATTTTCTGTCATCACCTAATGTCACTCCTAATTTTTCGTTTAGCTTAATGTCGTTGTAAGTTCCCCAAAAATCAAAACCAAAACTGCCGTCTTTTGCTTCCATTCTCGTATTTAATTTTCCGCCGATTTTAAAATCAGAGGTGGAGCTGGGCGCATGCCAATCATCTGATGCAAAACACCATTTGGTGATATGTTCTGGTTGTGTCCACATTTCCCAAACTTGGTCAATTGGCTTGTTTATAATTGCTTCTATTTTAATTACTGCTTTATTCATGTTTTTTATTATATGTTTTAATTTTTTGTTAGTTTGGATGAGGAAGTGACAGTTTATTTATTATGCGTTTTTTAAAGTTTCAATATCCATTTTTTTCATTTGCATAAAAGCCATCGTTACTCGCGATGCTTTTGTAGGGTCGCTCATTAAGCTTCCTAAAATACTTGGAACAATTTGCCAGGAAATACCATACTTATCTTTTAGCCAACCGCATTGACTTTCTTGTCCTCCATCAGCGGTTAAGTTGTTCCAATAATGATCAATCTCTTCTTGTGTGTCACAACTTACCACAATCGACATCGATTCATTAAACTTAAATCGTGGGCCGCCATTTAAGGCACTAAAATTCATGTCGTTTAATTTGAAACTCACAACTAAAGCAGTGCCTTCTGGCATTCCATGAAATTCAAAACCTTCTTTACCATATCTGCTAATACTACCAATAGAAGAGTTTTTGAAAATGGAAGTATAAAAATTAGCAGCTTCTTCACCTTGTTTATCAAACCATAAACAGATGGTCATTTTTTGTTTTTCGTTCATGTTGTTTTGTTATTGTTCTGATAAATCTTTAAGTATTTTTAATGCTCTAGGCCACATCTCTTCAAACATAGCTTTGTAGTTGGAGTCAACTTGCATCTCAATTTTAAGTTCTGTTTGATTCCCTTTTTCCGTAAAAGTATAATTCTCATATGCAGGTGTCCATTTTTTCACCTCTTCGCTTGTGGTATCTACAATGCCATTACGAATCATGCCCAAGTGTTCGATTGATATAAAATCGTACAATCTGTTTTCTTTTATTTTGGAGTACATTCCAGCTAGATTACCTTCTTCATCTGGACCCAAAAAATGAATTTCACTTCCTGTTTCCCAACTACCCTTGTAAAAAGATCCTTCATGAAATGCCGTGGTCCATTGTCGATAGGTTTTATCTTCAAACATCACATTCCAAACTTTTTGTTTGTTGGTATTAATTAGTATTGTAAATTGAATTGTTTCCATTGTTTA
>JAEUTR010000461.1 GCA_016787365.1 Bacteroidia bacterium | reverse complement strand
TTCACTATCATTTTTGCTCATACCAGATAACTCACAAAACTCCTTAGTAGTTAATGTAGGATATAGCTTAAATAAATTTTCTGATGTTTTTTCATAATTGAATTTAGTGACTTTTGGAAATAATTTTATGATTGCTTCTTCAAAAACTTGATAAGGTTTAAAACCATATATTATTTCATTATTGTTTTTATCATTTGTGAAAAATAATGTTGGAAAACCTCTTACACCAAGTTTTTTTGCAAGTTCTAAATCCGAAAAAAATAGTTCTTTTGCTTTGTTTTCGTAATCTAGTTTAAACTTTACAGTGTCTATATCAATTTGTTGAGCCGCATCATTCAGATGTTCCCATTTCGCAATGTTTTTCTTTTCTAAAAAAACCATTTCTCTTATAATTCTTAAATATTTTATAGCCTTAACTTCGTCTTGTAATTGTACCGCTTTAAATGCTATGGATGGAGGGTAGGATGAATTAAGAGGATCTTCTAGCCATACATCTCCATCAATCGGCATGTCATAGTATTTACTTACTTCATCCCAATGATGAGCAACATCTGATGGTTTGCTAATCCCACCACTATTATAATTCCAATCAGGTAATAAGCCTCCCATATGATATTCGATTTGTATATCATTGCCATATTCTAACTTCAATTTTCTTAATTGTGGTTCAATTCCCCAACAGGAAGAACAAATAGGATCAGTGAAGTAAATAATTTTAACAGCTTTATCTTGGTTTGAGTTGTATTCACTTTTAGAATTGGTATTTGTTGTTGGAATTTCACAAATGCCTTTTTCAGGGTCGCACAAAAGCGGATTATTATTTTCCTTCATTTTTTTATTTGTTTGTGAACGACAGCTAGTAACTGTAATTATTAGTAATAATAGGATAAATTTTAACTTCATTAATTTATTGCTTTTCTTTGTAAAGATTATTTGACAAAGGTTTTAATTTATAACTTTATACAAAGTTATTTATATTATAAATACAGGGCAATAAGTCAGAAAAACATGACTACAAAAATTAACATAAATAGTGGAAATAATTGTCCTGCCGAAAGTCTTTTAAAAATACTTTCTGGAAAATGGAAGCCCCAAATATTTCGTTTAGCATTAAATTCACCAATTAGATTTAATACATTATTACGTCAAATAGATGGAGCTAATAAGCAATCGATTTCTGTTGCATTAAAAGAGTTAGAAGAGCAAGGGTTGTTAGATAGAGTGGTTGTTAAATTAAAGCCACTACATGTTGAATATACTTTATCTGAGAAAGGTCAATCACTTATTCCAGTTTTTCGTCAGTTAGAATCTTTAATTTAAAATTGAATTTTCTGTTTTTGATAAACTTATTTCCCCAATATTTCTTTAAACGTTTCTTTACCTGGAGTTAAGGTTTTTAAATTGCTAATCAGCATAAATGCTCTGTCAACTCTAAGTTGCGGGCTTTTTACAGTATTTACATAATTTAAAATATAGCGTTGCATGCCGGGTTTTAATAAATCAAAACGGCGTTTGCCTTCAGGGTCTTGTTTAAATAATTCTGTTATTTCTTCTGGAACATCCACACCAAATTCGCTTTTATCTTCTGTTAAAATAACATCAACAGTATCGCCTTGCTCAACACCCAATTCTTTCATGCGTTTGCTGTTGATAGAAATGTAGGCTTTACCTTCGGGTAATGACATTAATCCGCATTGAAAACTTAGAGTTTTATTCACTTCACATATCAAACGCACTTTGCCAATGCCACCAATTTTTTTGACGATGGTAGCTGGTACTTCTAAATAAAAAGTTTTTAAATAGCTGAGTTTATCTATATGAGTTTTGAATGAGATGGGTTTCATCGCAAATAAATTTACAATATTTTTCGAAAATGTACAGAAAATTGTCAGTTCGAGCGTAGTCGAGAACAATTATCGTTATAAGAAAACTTCTCGACTACGCTCGAAGTGACAAAAAAAGTCACTCGAATATTTTCGAATGACTTTTAGTAATAAAACCTAATGTGTCTATTTAGTTTTTTAACATGGCATAAAGCGAATCTTTTAAATGAACGCGTTTTGCTCTTAGTTCTGTTAAATGTTCATCAGTAGTCGCTGTCGCGCCACTTTCATAGCTGTGAATTTGATGATCCACTTCGTGGTATTCGTCAAATTGTTTTCTGAAATGAGTATCAGTTGTTTTTAATTCATGGATTTTATCTTTCATTTCAGGAAATTCATGTAATAAATCGTGTTTTTGCATGGCTATCGTTTTTTAAGTATAGTCAAATTTAAAAACACAATACATGATACGAAAGAACAAAAATCATTTTCAAATCTGACAATTGTCATGTTCTAATTACCCCAACAAAACACACCAAGCTTCTTTTACTTTATTAGCTTCTAATAATGTTTTAGCGTATTGATGTTTTTCAGTTTCGCTAGCAAAAGTTTTAGAAATTGTTTTGTTATGTTCTGTAATTTCTTCGCTAGTTGGCAATACTTCAATATTTCCTAATTGCCCTAAGTTATTTCCAGTTAATACAGCACTAGATTTAATTGCATCAGGAATATGGTCAAACCCAATACCAATAGTGGTAATAGGTTTTTCAATTTCAAATAAAGCATCACCATGCGCGCGACAGTACCAGTTGCCTCCCATACGGGCTACTAAATCTATTTTTTGTTGGTCAATTAAATTTTGCTCATTCAACACAGATTCGTCGATGTGAATTTTTACAATTTCACACATCACTAAATTGCAATTGCCAATTTCTTTTAATTCAAATACTTTGCATTCTAATTGAACGGGGCTTTCTTTCACACGCATTGGTTTTACCAAGTCTGATGTAATGGGAGTGAAGCCTGCTTTTTCAAATTCGCTCACACCTTTAGGAAAAGGACTACTCGCTAAACTCATTTGCTGAACCATGTTGTAATTCACAATATTAATCACGCACTCAGGCACTTCCTTAATGTTTAAATGCGTGTCTTTTGCCTGCCCGGTTCTACCACTTAAGTTTGGAGAAAAAATAGCAATAGGAGGTTTTGCACTAAATACATTAAAAAAACTAAATGGCGCCAGATTGTGATTGCCTTGTGCATCAACCGTGCTTGCAAAACATATAGGACGCGGACCAATAGCACCTAATAAATATTGATGTAATTGAGGAACGTTTAATTCAGATGGAGTTAGAGTTAACATATAATTTTTTTGTAATTAAAGTAAATTTAAAATGAAATCCTTAATTTTTTTAGCCTTTATAGTGTAATAATAGCTTCTTCAAGTATAATAAATTTTCTAAAATAAAGTTGAACTATTTATGAATAAGTGTTACTTTTAAGTTCATTAAAGTTAATGGCTAAGAAACTACATTTTTACTCTTTTTTATTATTAGTTTTCTTTAGTATAGATTACTTCGCCCAAAACTATACAATTAGTGGTAAGGTGTACGACTCTGAATCTAAAGAGCCTTTACCATTTGTTCCTGTGCTGATTAAAGGCACCACTATAGGTGGAACTACTGACTTTGATGGCAATTTTTCAATTACTACTTCCAAACTGGGAGATTCTATTATAGCTACTTATGTTGGATATAAAAAATTAGTGCGTCCCATAAAGCGTGGAGTAACTCAGTTGGTAAATATGCCCATGGTTTTGGAAGGGGTAAATTTATTGGAAGTTGTTG
>JAEUTR010000430.1 GCA_016787365.1 Bacteroidia bacterium | reverse complement strand
TATAATTTAATTTTTTACTATTTATTATGAATGGTGTTCCTCTTTATGTCCTTCTTCAGCATGAGCAGCAGGTTTTGCAGCAGCGTGCTCTCCATGATGAATTGCTTCTTCTTGATTTCTAACTTTTAATAAGTAAGATACAGTTGGTTTAACACCTACTTCTTCCAACAAGAAATAGTTTTTATCATCATTTCTCCAAGTATTAATTGCAGAAGCCTCATCATTAACGTCACCAAACATGATAGCGTTTGTAGGACAAGCTTGTTGACAAGCAGTTTTGATAGAACCATCTACGATTGGCATTTTAGCAGCTTTAGCAACTAATTTACCAGCTTGTAAACGTTGTTGACACATTGAACATTTTTCCATCACACCACGAGAACGAACTACTACGTCTGGATTTAATACCATACGTCCTAAGTCTTGTTGAGCTGGATTAATGTCCGTGAACATATCATTCTCATTATAATTAAACCAATTGAAACGACGAACTTTGAAAGGACAGTTGTTTGCACAGTAACGAGTACCAATACAACGGTTATATGTCATCATGTTCAATCCTTCTGTACTATGGCTGGTTGCTAAAACCGGACAAACCGTTTCGCAAGGAGCATGGTTACAGTGTTGGCACATCATTGGTTGGAAAGTAACCTTCGGATTTAGTGAAGGATTCTCCATGTCTAAATACATTTGCATTGCACCTACATGTTCCTCAGAAGCTTTTTCTTTGTTCATGTCAGATGTGTAGTAACGATCAATACGTAACCAGTGCATCTCACGAGTTTTGCTAACTTCAGATTTACCTACTACATGAACGTTATTTTCTACAGTACAAGCCACAACGCAAGCTGCGCAACCAATACAAGAGGTCATGTCAATTGTTAAACCCCATTTGTGGTTTAAACGAGGATGAGCATCCCATAAATCGATTTCTTCTACTGGTTTTTTTCCACCACCATGCATTGGTAACATAGCTGCTGGATTCCAAACTTCTTTTTCCTTAGATTTATATTCATTTAAAGAAACTTCGCGTAATAAATACTCTTCACGACCCATGATTGTGTGGTGAATTTGAGTAGCGGCAAATTTATGCTCATCGCTAGTTTTAGCAACTGTTGCAGATAAACTTACATTTTGTAAAGTATCATTAGTAACCGAAACAAATGGGTATGCATTCACACCCACACCAAAAGCAATTTTCATTGTTTCTGCTGTACGACCATATCCAACTGCTAAACCAATAGTACCGGCAGTTTGACCTGGTTGAGGATACACAGGAACTTTAATTGTAACACCATTAACAGTTAAATCAACGATTGAACCGATAATATCTTGGCGTTTCATTTCATTTAATCCTAATGCAGCAACATCTGCAGGATTCATTGTAATATAGTTATCCCAAGTTACTTTAGAGATAGGATCTGGTAATTCCATTAACCATGGGTTATTACTTTGAGTTCCATTTCCTAATCCAACTTTTTCATAAACTACTAATTCAAATTGACCGCCACCTTTAGCAGAAGTTGCAGAAGCTGCAGCTTTATTATAATCAGGAGTTGGTAAAGAAGAAACTACTTCAGTAGCTACTGCATTTTGAGCAGGAGCAGCATGATGAGCAACTGGAGCGGCAACGTGAGCCGTAGTATCTGCTACTACTTCGTTGATGATTGCTGCTACACCAGCCATTAAAGGCTTACCTGTAGAATCTTTAGCCATTGGAGCAATCACTGCATCTTTTAATACAGATACTTTTAAAACACCATCGTGTAAAGTATGTGCCCAGAAAGAAGCAAAGTCTAAATATTTACCTTGTTGAGGGAAAATATGATTATTCCAATAACCTTGTAAGTAGGTTAAATAATCAGATTTAACGCCTGACCATTTTAATAATGTATCTTGTACTTGACGAGTTCCTTCGTAACGAGGAGCTGCAAAGATTTGATTAATCGTTGGCTGTTGTAATGAATAGTGACCACGTTTTGGATTTGCATCACCCCAAGATTCTAAGAAATTATTATCCGGACAAACGTAATCAGCTAATAAAGAAGTTTCATCTAATGTTTGAGAGAAAGAAACTTTTACCGCTGCTTTTTTATAAGCTGCTTCAAATTTTAAAGATGCGGGAGCAGTATAAACCGGGTTACAGTTGTATGTCATTAACGTACCAACTTTACCAGCATTTAAATCAGCTACTAAATCTAAAAATTCTTTATCATCACCTTGTTTTAAATTGTAGTGCATTTCTACATCTACAGTTTTTCCGTAGTTATCTAACATTTTATTGATTCCGTTTACCAATGTTTGGCAACCTTCATCATTAAAACCACAAACAACAATTGATTTTCCTTTATTTTCAACTAATTCTTTCGCTACTTTAGCAATTGCTTTAGCTGCATCAGGATTAGATACTTTAGCATCAGACACTTTTGAATTTCCAGTTGCACCAGCTACTTCATTAAATAAAGAAGTAAGTACTTTGCCATATTCAGAAGCTTTAACCATGTAACGCTCATCCGCATTAGCACCAGTTAAAGATAAATTAGCTTCGAAATGATAGTGTTTACTCATTTCCAAGTTCTCGCGGTTAACTTTACGAGTTTTGCTGTATTGATTAGCAAATTCGATAGGGTTTAACCAAGTTCCTAAGAAATCACAAGCAACACCAACAATCGTTTTTGCTTTTGAGAAATCGTAAGAAGAAACAACAGACTTACCAAATACATTCTTGTTGGCTTTAATTAAAGCCGCATAAGAAATAGCATCGTAAGTAACGTGTTTAGTATTTGGGTATTTAGCTGTAAATTCAGCAATAACAGCCTTTGTTGAAGGGCTGATAATGGTAGAACTTAAAATAACATTAGTTCCAGAAGTTAAAGATTTAGCCACTGCATCATCTACATTCTTCCAAGTAGTTGGATTACCTTTAGCCAATGGCCCGTTTAAACGAGCGCCATCATATAAACTTAATACCGAAGATTGTACACGAGCACTCGTAGCACCATGGCTAACTTTTGATAACTCATTTCCTTCGATTTTAATAGGACGACCTTCGCGAGTTTTAACTAACACAGATGCATAATCATGCCCATCATAAAATGTAGAAGCATAAAAATTAGCAACACCTGGAGTTACCTCTTCCGGTTTTACTACGTAAGGAATAGATTTGTTTACAGGTGTTTCGCAAGCTGCTAAAGCAACGGCCGCAGTAGAGAAGCCCATTACTTTTAAGAAATCTCTACGGCTTGTACCTTTAGAGGTTGCATCATCACCAGTAAGGAATTCTTCCATTGGCAATGTTTCAGCAAACTCATTGTTTTTGTTTTGTAAAAAGTCTTCGCTGTTGTTCAGTTCAGGTAAACCTTTCCAGTATTTTTTCGACATAGTCATCTGTGATATTTCTTGTAATTACCGGTTTCTAACAATTAATAGTGACATTTAGCGCATTCAAGTCCACCGATTTTATCAACCGTAAACTTAACATCGTATTGTCCTTTGTATTTCTCTTTTAAAGCTTTATGCATTCTGTCGTAGTAAGCATTTCCTTCCATAGCTACTTCAGTTTTTCTGTGACACTCAATACACCATTTCATCGTTAATGGATTTTTTTGTTCAACAGTTGTCATTTTTTTAACATCACCATGGCAAGTTGCACATTCTTGTTTACCTACTACAACGTGTTGAGAGTGATTAAAGTAAACGTGATCAGGTAATGTATGAACTTTAATCCATTTGATTGGATTTTGAGGATTTGTGTAGTTTCCTGTTTTAGGGTCGAAACCAGAAGCTTCATAAATTTTTGCAATTTCTTTTTCTCCGTATTGAGGTCCGGTTTGAATTCCTTTATGACAGTTCATACAAACATTTACAGAAGGAATTCCTGCATGACGAGATTTTTCTACAGAGTTGTGACAATATTGACAAGCAATCTCATTATCTCCTGCGTGTAATTTGTGAGAAAATTTAATAGGCTGTTCCGGATGGTAACCTTTTTGAGTTTCCCAATCGTAATAAACACCCAAATCATAACAAGCATCCCAACAGGATTTCATTCCACCAAAACCTATTAAGATAACAAATACACCAACTAATCGACGGTGACCGCCAATCCATTGTTTTACTTCTTGTCCGAAAGTTAATTCTTCTGATTCAGCTTTACCTTCTCTTCTATTATATGAATTTTGTAAGGAGTGACGAACGCTTCTTAATGCACTTAACACAATAGCAAGAATAACAATTGCTCCCAATAATAAATATAAAGGGTCAATTCCTCCTTTTTCTTCTTCTTCACCCGAAGCATCACCTGCTACTGGAGTTTTTGCAGCATCTGCCTTAGGCGCAGGAGGTGCTTTAATATAAGCTACTAATGCTTTTAAATCATCATCTGATAAAAATTCGAACTCGCTCATTGCATCCACTCCACCATTTGCAGCAACTAATGCTTTTGCATATGCATCGCCAGAAGCAATAACCTTATTATTATTTTTGATCCAAGCAGTTAACCACTCATCTTCCGGTTTTGGAACACGGCTAGCAACTCCTGCTAAACCAGGTCCGGTCAACTTTTGATCTGTTAAAGAGTGACAAACGGCACAGTTTTGCTTAAATATTTTAGCACCATCTTGTGCTTTCAATCCAAAGGAGAAAGCAAAAAATAGAAAAACCGCGCCAAATAAGGATTTTAAAGAGAAATGAGACATATTATTATGCATAGAATTATATCTAATTTTGTGTATGTTATGGCTGTTTAATGACACTTTAATGACAAAAATCACCGTGCAAAAATAACAGAATGTTATATATCTAGGTAGTATTTTTTAGATTTTATTAACACTTGATGTAATTTATAACCATTCTAAATAAGAGAATTCTCGTTTTATTTAAATGGATTTATGTCGGAAAATTTTTTAATCAGATGAATAGCAAAATTTGTAAAATAAAGATTGTTTTTTTATCGATGAAAGCAATTGTTTTTAAATATCAATTAATTTCTATGCTACCTTATTGGATTAAGAAATATGAACTTAAACAATTACACAACTAGTCTTCCCAATAATCTATAATCAATCCATCGTTTGGACTAATACCGATTGATCGTTTTTCCTCACCAAAACTTATAATTAGTGCATCATTTAAAAACTGTTCGTCTTCCCTACTTAATTCAAAAGCCTCTATCGTTTGTCCAACTACATCTGTCCACATTTTTGTGGTAGACGCATCAATTGGAATCATCTTAATTTTATCTCCAAACTCTTGCTTTAATTGTGTTTTTTCTTCTTCAAAATTAAAATCAGAAATCACATCAATTCCTGTGCTCTCTTCATTACAAGTAATAACAAGGGAAGATTCATCTGTAAATACTAATTGAACATTATCTATTAAATCAACTTGTGCATCGGGGTTAAAACGGTTAACCCAAAAATAAATCACTACTTTTTGAAGCGTTTTTCCTTCGGCTGCTGTGAGTAATTTTAGTTGATGATCGGTGAAGTGGGACATTGTAAAGAGATTAAAAGGGACTGTTTGACTAAAGAGATTAAAGAGACAACCATGCTTTTGCGGCTGTTCCCATAATGATTGTTTTTTCGTTATCGGAAAGTGGTGCTTCGCGAACTAACGTTCCCGGAACTGCTTCTCCTAATGGAAATGGATAATCAGAGCCTTGCACGACTTTATCGGCACCAACTAAATCAATAATGTATTGTAACATTTTATGATCGCACACATGAGAGTCAACCCAAAATTTCCCTAAATATTTTTTAGGATTAAATTCGTTGTCAATAGCTACTAAATCAGGGCGACATTCCCAGCCGTGTTCGATGCGGCTAATGGTTGGCAAAAAAGATCCGCCACCATGTGCGAAGCATACTTTCAGATTGGGATATTTTTCGAAGATGCCGCCAAATATCATACTACAAATAGCACGGCTGATTTCGGCAGGCATCCCAACTAACCAAGGTAACCAATATTTAGTCATATGTTCCTGTCCCATCATTTGCCATGGATGAACTAGGATGGCTGCATTAGTTCTTTCACACGCCGCCCAAAAATCATGAAATTGTGGTTCGCCTAAATTAATGTTGTTGACATTGCTTCCTATTTGAACACCTTTAAAACCAATACTCATACAGCGTTCTAACTCCTGAACCGCTAGTTTGGTGTCTTGCATCGGCACTGTTGCTAAACCTATAAATTTATCAGGATAACGGTTTACGGTTTGCGCTATATCATCATTTAAAAATTGAGAGATTTCTAAACAATCATTTGGTTTTGCATCATAGCTAAACATTACCGGAATAGTGCAAATCACTTGCATATCTGCTTGATGTTGTGCCATTTCTTTAATTCGAACTTCGGCATCCCAACAGTTTTCTATAATTTCTCTAAAGCGTTTATCGCCTTGCATCATCCAAGCTCTGCCTGGTGCATGGTGATCTAATTGGATGAAATTTCCATATCCAAATTTTTTTGTAAAATCAGGAATATGTTTTGGGATAATATGTGTGTGAGTATCGATTGTAAACATGGGCTAAATTTACAACTTTGAAAAGAAAGTTAAGCAACAAATTAATAAAGAATAAAAAGTTAAAGCCATAATTAATTAGATTGCTTTAAATCTATGTTGTTTATTAGTTCTGATAATCTCCTGGTTTTCCTATTAAACTTGCCAAAGAGTTTTAATACATAATCTAAATTATCAGTTTGGATAAAATCTGCCTGTTTTTCGATAGCATCATAATTTTGTTTGTTGGTTTCGACGCCGTAGATTGTCACTCTGATATTCTTATCATGAGCTTCTTTAATTTGGGTCGCACTTACTAAGTTATTTGGCATCGATAATCCATAAAATCCGTTTTCGGTAGCAGTTATTATATCTGTTTCAAAGTTTTGACCTAGGAGAAAAAGTTTTAGGTTGTTGTTCATAGATTTAATTAAGTTTAAAAACTCAGGATCAGAGTTTTCGATAAATACATTGTCTTGAAATCCATAATGTTCAATTGTATTTGCAATTGCAGAAGCAAATCGAAAATAATATTCGTCATTATTTCCAACACCAGATGTTAATTTGCAGTCGAATGTAAAAATATATTGATAAGGGTTTTTTGTGTTTTGAATAAATTCGTTGAATGAAATAATATTTAGATTTTTAAACAGAAAAGAATTAACTCTACAAGCATTTATCTCGTTCCAATTTAAATCTCTAATGATTCCGCCACATCCGGTTACACCTGATAAATCATCATTATGAAAAATAACTAAAACGCCATCTTTGGTTACTTGAATATCCATCTCTGTTCCGTCGGCGCCTCTGTTTAAACATGACACTAAACTTTGCAACGTGTTTGTTGGATATAATGATCTTGTGCCCATACCAGCATGACCAAAGCAGCCTATTTTATCTCCATTAAGGTTATCTAATGTTATATCTTTTTTACAAGATGTAAATAATAGACTAATAATAATAAGATTAATTAAACGAATTTTCATGTGTTATAGGTCTTTAGTATTTTGTTACTATGACCTTAATACATTATGATGGTTTAATGGATAATCCTAAATGGGATAAAATTATTGTAGTATAGAGGTGAACGGACTATATATTGAGGTTAATTAAAAACACTTTATTTTCTTGCCATCAATTCTTTGATGTATTTAACCGGAGCACTTCCGTAACTTAAAAAATTTTCATGAAATTGTTTTAAGTTAAATGATGCGCCTTGTCTTTTCTTTAATTCTTCTCTGAAATCATAAATTTCTTTGAAGCCCGTAAAGTAAGAACATAATTGAACTTGTGTAACTGATAGGCGTTTCCATTTACCTTCTGCCTCAGCCGTTTGTTGAAATGCTTCATTAACTAATAAATGTATGGCATCTTCTTTACTTAAATTATTGGCGTGTACACCGTAATCTAAAATAGTATTACAAGTACTGCGTAAATTCCATTTATAATACATTAACCACATCTCTTTGGAAGCTTGTCCTGAGCTTGTCGAAGGGTCATTTCCGTATCCGTTTTCCAGCATCATACGTTCGGTATAAACAGCCCAGCCTTCAACCATAGCTCCATTACCAAAAATGGCTTTAATGATACTTGGTGATTGATTAGAATAAACCAGTTGCGTATAATGGCCGGGAATAGCTTCGTGAATATTTAAGATTTGTAAAATATAATAATTGTATTCTCTTAAATAACTTTCAATACGTGCTTTATCCCAACCCGCGAAACTTCCTACGTTGTAGTAGGTGTTTCCGTTCTTATCATAAGGGCCGGGTGATGAAATAGAAGCCCCCGCAACTCCTGCCATATAAGCAGGTTCTTTACGCACTACTAATGGTTTTGAAGGGTCGATATAAATTAGATTTTTTTCTTTGATGAAATTAACCAGTTTTGGAATTTGGTGTTCAATTTCTGTTTGAAAAGAATCTGCCTGAACATGTTTTACTGAAATAACGTCGATGAGTTGTTTGATAGCCACTAATTTATCTTCGGGTATTTTCATACTCGGAATGTATTTAGACCATAATTCTTTAGTTATGTCGAACATCTTTGTATGTAAATCTGCTTTATGCTCCAGTGCTTTTTTGTAAATTTCATCGGCGGTGTAGCTCGATTGAATATCGTGTTCGAATTTTTTAGCATAAAGTGCTTTGCCTAAACGGAAACTTCGAGGCGTTACATTTTTCAATTCTTTTAACCAATTAGCATAATCATTTATGGCAGAAGTTGCTTCGACAGCTCTTGCCAACATTTGTTCTTTTTGTTTAGCATCTAAGTGTGACTTATTTAAAGCTTCTTTTAAATCCTCATTAAAGGTTGACAGGCCGCCAATATTTTGATCGATTGCTAATTGCGTGTGCTCGATAGTTGGATTTTTAATTTGTTGTTTGGCTGTTTCGTAATATGCTTTTACGTTTTTCATACGTAAATAAAAGTTACGTAAACGAACATCTAATGAATCGTAATGGTTAGCTAACATTTCTGCAAAACCACCACAAACATTATAATCAGAAGGATTCCATTCGAATGATTGATATTCATTAATATACCACTGTGTAGATTTTAACTGTCCTTCGATTAGATGGTAATCTGTTTTGTTATTATCTGATAAACTGTTTAAATCAAAACTTTTCAGAGAATCTAAATTGGCTTTACAGAAAGCTAACTCTCCATTTCTGGCATCTTGATTAGGGATAACTAATATACTATCATAGTTACGAAACCCCAAACTGCTTGCCCAGCCGGGATATTGTTTCCATAAATGTAAAACAAAGCGCTCTTTATAAGCATTAAAAGTAGCATCCTGATTAACAGAAGCCGTCTTCTTATTCTCTTCATTCCCACATGAGGAAATCACAAGAGCCGTAACAAATACAAATAATAGTTTTCTCATTTAAAATAGTTTAAACACAAATTTAGTATTTTAACTATAATGCCGAGATCAATTATAAAGTGTTATGAGAAACAAATAAAACTTATCAATACACAATAAAGTTAACGTCAATTATACCAAGCGAATTAGGCGTAAATCCTTTAAAATTAAGTTGCTTGAATTGTTTTTCTAGATCTCGTTTTGCTTCTAAATTATTTGTTTTTGCATTTACCTCTATCACATCTCCATAATCATTCACTAAAAAGTAAAATGTTATTTTCTGTGATTGCCGTTTTTGAGTTAATGACTCAGGAACTTTTAAATTATTTTTTACTTTTTGGCTTAAATTTTTTATCAATTCATCAGAGCCTCCATTAGCTCGTAACGAAGTTGTTATTAAAACAAGAATACAGATTAGGGATGTTAATGTTTTCATAATAATTTGTTTTGATATGCATAGGACGCATACAAAAACAAATTAGTTACAGGAGAGTGAAAATATTTATTGGGTCTAATATATTTGACTGTTTCGAGCATAGTCGAGAACTATAAAAACTACTTCTCAACTACGCTTGAAGTGACCTAAGTTTAAAACAACCCTTTCAATAGATCCTCATCTACCAAATTAGCCATTGTTACTTTTAAATTTGGCGTACGTTCCATTTCGCGTTTAATAGCAAAGTTAGCTTCTTTGTTGCGTGCCCAGGCGCGGCGTGCAATACCATTGTTCACATCCCAAAACAACATTGATTTTAATCTTCTATCCGCATCCGAACTTCCATCTAACACTAAGCCAAAACCACCGTTAATTACTTCACCCCAACCAACGCCACCGCCATTGTGTAAACTAATCCAAGTAGCGCCACGGAAACTATCACCCACGAAATTTTGCACTGCCATATCGGCTGTGTATTTTGAACCATCGTAAATGTTGGATGTTTCACGGTATGGAGAATCAGTTCCACTTACATCATGATGATCTCGTCCTAAAACCACCGGAGCTGAAATTTCTTTATTAGCAATGGCTTTATTAATGGCTTCCGCAATTTTTACACGACCTTCGCTATCGGCATATAAAATGCGGGCTTGAGAGCCAACCACTAATTTATTTTTCATCGCATCACGAATCCAAATAATATTGTCGCTGAGTTGCTGTTTAATTTCAGCAGGAGCAGTTTTATAAATTTCTTCCAAAACAGCTAAAGCAATTTCATCCGTTTTACGCAAATCATTTTCGTTCGCGCTTGTGCAAACCCAACGGAACGGACCAAAACCATAATCGAAACACATTGGTCCTAAAATATCTTGCACATAGCTTTTATATTTAAATGTTGCGCCAACATGTCCGCCTTTTATAGGTTTTTCAGTTTCATAAATATCAGCGCCTGCTCTTCCGGCTTCTAATAAAAACGCATTTCCGTAATCGAAGAAATACGTCCCTTTTGCGGTTAATGTATTTACTGCAGTTGCATGACGAACTAACGTTTTCTGAACTTCCTCTTTAAATTTATCAGGGTCGGAAGCCATCAATTGATTGCTTTCTTCTAAAGATAAACCGGCAGGATAATAACCGCCAGCCCATGGATTATGTAATGACGATTGATCGGAACCAATATCTACAGGCATGTTTTCTTTTACTAGTCTTTCCCATAAATCAACCACATTGCCTTGGTAAGCTAATGATACTACTTCTTTATTGGCTTGTGCTGTTTTAATACGAGGAATTAATAAATCTAAATTATCAAACACTTCATCTACCCAACCTTGTGAGTGACGTGTATGAACTGCTTTAGGATTAATTTCGGCGGTCACAGAAACTAAATCAGCAATTTTAGCCGCTTTAGGTTGTGCACCACTCATGCCTCCTAAACCACAGGTTACAAATAATTTTCCTTTACGCTCTTCTTCTGTTTTGCAAATTTTGCGTGCGGCATTCATAACAGTGATACAAGTTCCATGAACAATTCCTTGCGGACCGATATACATGAATGAACCAGCAGTCATTTGTCCGTATTGCGTAACACCCAATGCATTAAATTTTTCCCAATCATCAGGCTTGCTGTAATTTGGAATCATCATTCCATTTGTTACAACCACACGTGGCGCATCTTTATGAGATGGGAATAAACCCATAGGATGTCCACTATATAAAACTAAAGTTTGTTCATCTGTCATCGTTGCTAAATACTGCATGGTTAGCAGGTATTGAGCCCAGTTTTGAAACACAGAACCGTTACCACCATAAGTAATTAACTCGTGAGGATGTTGCGCCACAGCATAATCTAAATTATTGCTCAACATGTGCATGATGGCCGCCGCTTGTATGCTTTTGTGAGGATACTCGTTAATAGGACGAGCAAAAATTTTATAATCCGGACGAAAACGGTACATGTAAATGCGACCGTATGTTTTAAGTTCTTCTGCAAATTCTTTCGCTAAAACTGCATGATGTTTTGGTTCGAAATAACGCAGTGCATTTTGAATCGCCAGTTTTTTTTCGTCGGCATTTAAAATGTCTTTACGTTTTGGCGCATGGTTAATAGTGCTTTCGTATAATTTCGGTTGAGGTAATTCGGAAGGAATCCCTTGTAAAATATGTTGTTGAAATTGTTGTAATTCCATATACAATTAATGAATTAGAGAGTTATTGATTTAATAAATACGTATAAATTTTAACAGACGA
>JAEUTR010000424.1 GCA_016787365.1 Bacteroidia bacterium | reverse complement strand
AGTCGTCACCTTTCTTATCCAAAAGCTCATAAGCAACCTCTGCTTTGTTTGCAAGCATGTACTCTTGAACAGTCAAAGTTTTTCTCCCTGCCGAGAAGAGTCCATCGCAAATAGATGTATTATCCTTATAAACACATATTTCAAATGTTGAACGAGCATTATCTTTGTCCCCGAAGACTTTAATTTCACTTACATTATATGCGCTAAACGTATCAATACATTTAGCTTGGTGATCGCCATCATTATCTCTAATTACTGCGGTTTTTATTTTTAATAGTTTGGCAATATCTAAATAACGTTTGAAGCTCGTGCCGTCAACAGAAATTACGTGTACACCAGAATCAGATAGTTCAGAATTAGAAATCTTTCTAAAGAAAGCCTCCATAAGCATATACTCTGCATCACCTTCAACCAAGATTACCTTTTCCGAAAGAATGAAATCGAGAATATTGTTGTCAGGAGCTTTAATGAAAAATTTCGCTGTGTCTTCCGGCAGATCTTTCAGTTTAATAGGAGCCTCGCCATTTTGGTTCAACAAAATGGATTTTCTAAGATCAAGCCTTGAACTAATCATATTACTATGAGTAGAGATAAAGAGTTGCTTTTCGGTTGACTCCTTTATTTTGTTAATCAATTGCCGCATTTTAACATGGCTAAGGTGATTTTCCGGCTCTTCAATCAAAACGAAATCAAGATTTTTATCTTTTTTCTTTAGCGCAAATTCAGTTTTAATAAAGACCTGCTTTCCTTTACCTTTGTTATCAATACTAATTTCATCTTCACAGAGGGTCAAATCAGTCTCAAGATTCGCTTTAGAGTTGTTCTTTAAGGAAAAATTATAGGTTTCAACTCTATCATTTAGCTCTTTCAGAATGTTTGTTTTAAAACCCTCTTTATGTTTTCTATATTCATTTTGATGCTTATTCTTTTCGACTCCATCTGTATAGCTGTTATACATATCCTTCACATATTCCTTAATTGCATATTCGCTACTTACTTGGGAATTATCAATAAGAAGATGTTTTACATATCTGCGATATCCTGTAAACCCATCGCCTTGAAAAGTAGTAAAACGTATTGTGTAATACTCGAAAGGAAATATAGTTTCAGGTTGCTGAAGGATTTCTTTAATTTCTTTACTTAACAAATCATTTGGAATACACTCCAATTTTAATCCATCACATATCTTCTTATCTGAATTGCTATTGCCGTTAAGCTCCTCATTGTTTTGCTCATTTAGATAGACTTCAATCGTAAGCGTAGGAAGCTCTTCAATTTTTTTATCAGACTTAAGAAAATCGTTGATTACTTCAGAGTTAAATAAACTTTCAAGTCCAACACTCTCAATTTTATTTACACTGCCACTTAGAACAAGGTTTATTGCTGATAGAATGGAGCTTTTACCGGACTCATTATCTCCAATTAAAATATTAATCTCTTGATTAAATTCAAGTTCAAGCCTTTTGAATCGCTTAAAATTCTTCAGTTTTATTTTTTCAATTGATTTCATTTTTTTTAATTTCCCTCCACAATTTTTATTTCTTCTTCTGTCAATTCGAATAAATTATAAAATAGAAAATCTAGTTTTTTCTCTTCATTTTCGGAATTTTTATCCTGTATTTTATTTGCTATTATCTTATCAACTATAGAGATAAATTGAGTCTGCTCCTTTTTAGCAATAGCCTTTATTGACATCTTTGATACATTTGGCGCACTATACAATAAATAACCACCTTGCATTTTAAGACCTTCAAAAAAGCATTCGAAACAGTACTGAAACAATTTACTATTTAACCAAGCAAGAATATATTTGGGCTCATAATCTTTAGAAAAAGAATGGAAACAATTTGTATTTATTGAAGCATACTCCCCTTCGGCATCCAAAAAAGCTTCTGTTCTAATCGCAATTTTTGCCAATATTATTTTCGGGGAACTATACAATTTTTCTCTATTACTACTTATTACTTTATTCCCTTTCGGTAAATACGGTTTTAAAAATTTCCTGCCTTTATCTGTCAGTTCTGATTTGCCCCATAGACTCATATATGAATCAATAGTACCGGTATTTATTAATTTATATCCCGCTTTTTCATTTATCAATTTTCCATACTCATCTGCTTCCGAAGCAGTTGATGTAGCATTAATTTCAGCACATTTTGTAATAGAAACAGATTTTGATATTATCTTTTCCGTAATTTTAATTTTGTCATTCAATAGATAGCCCCAGATATATCCTTCCAACAAATTGAGTTTTTCCGATGTAATCATTTTGAAATCAATATTGTCGTTTGTCGCATTGTATTTTCCTATTTTTATCGGATAAGTGACTTCATTAGTAGGTTGTTTAATTAATGTAGTAACTATTGGATATGTACTTGCCTCTTCAAATACTTTAACATGGGAATAATCAACTATTTCAGAAATAGATGTTTCTTTATAAATGTAACCTCTTAATGCCTCCCCATAACTTGCAGACAAATATCTGTTTGGTGTGATATACGAAAGTGGAGCGTTGGCTTTTAGTAACTTCAATCCTTTTTCAAAGAAGTAAATAAAGAGATCTACAGTTCCTTTTGCAGTTTGAAAATTTGATTTCAAAAATTTATACGCCTCCTCTGTAAGAGATTTCTTTAAATCATTAGCATTTATATATGGAGGATTTCCAACTATTATATCAAAACCTTCAAAATTCCCTTCATTATCTAAGACCTCCGGAAATTCAAATCTCCACTCAAAAGCATTGCGGTAAATCGCATTATTTTTTATTTCTTCTATTAAAGCTTCTTGTTTATTAATTTTCTCGGTAAGTTTTTTTACTTCAAGATCATATTCCTTTTTCTCCTTGGGTGTTTTTTCAAACAATCCAGTTTGCATTGTCAGATTGATTAGTTCTCCTTTCCATTTATTGAAGTCTTTAAACTCTTTACTGTTATTGCTAATTTCAACCCTAAAATCATTTTTAATTGAGTTTATGATTTGCTCCAAACCACGTTTTAATTCTTTATCGTGTGCATTTTTATAATCATGCACAAATCCCTTGTATTGGTTAATGTTGTACTTAATACTTTTTAACGCTTTACTCAAATCAGCATCTAAAGCAAAGCGGCTTATTAAAGAGTTTCCGCATTTTATATTAATATCAATATTGGGTAAGGTTTCTAATTCTTTAAATTTAGTTTCCTCAGTATAGTAAGCGTTCTTCAGTAACTCAATCCATAAACGCAATCGGCAAATTTTAACTGAATTAGGATTGATGTCAACGCCAAACAAACAGTTTTCAATAATAGTTTGCTTTTCGTGAAAAAGCGATTTTTGTACACGTTGTGTTTCTTTATTAATGACACCGTTGTTTACATGGTATTCAAAAATATCCTGCCCTTCATTACAAGTAACAATCAACTCATCGTTTTCGATATCAATCTCGTAACCTGATAATCGTCCTCCCTTATCATCTGCCAATATACCAAGCTCTGCCTTAATAGAAATAATTTCGTTTAAAGATGAAACCAGGAAGTGACCCGAACCAACCGCAGGATCACATAAATGCATTCCGTTTATAAGGGCATTAAATTCCAATACATCTTTACTACTTCTTCGGTCAGCCATGTAGTTTCGCAAATCACCAAAGACTTCGCATTTCCAACCATAAGCATCTTTAAATTTTTGTAGCACCGCTACACGAATTGCTTCTCGACACATGTACATAGTTATAAAGCCCGGTGTGAAAATTGAACCGTCTTTGTAACCGTTAATCTTTTCAAAAATCAAACCTAATACCGATGCGTTTATTAATGTTTTATTATCTTCTTGTATTTCTTCTGATCCTTCAGAAGCAAAATCGTAGGCTTCCAAAAAGTCGAATAAATATTCTAATCCATTTAAACTCTTTGTTACAGGTTTGTTTTTTGCATCACGCAATACGGTTCCACTGTATAAATCTAATTCAAGTGAATCATCTAAGCTATTTATTTTAATGGTTTGGTCTTCCAATTCACTAATCTCGAATAAAGAACTATTTAGATAAGGAATGTTGGCGAATTTTCTATTGATAGCATCCGTCCTGTCACTTTGTTTTTTTGCTAATACCTGAAAGAAGAGTTTATACAACTCATCGTACTGAGATATTTTAGTGTAGTTTAAAAACTTGTAGGACTGGTCACCTTTATGGTATTTGATTAATTGGGCTTCGAGTAGTTTTAAAAATAAAATTCGATTAATCCAAGTAATACAAAGTTCAAGTGATAAATTAAACAACCGTTCATCTCGCTTTTCGCCATAACTACTAATATCCGGCACTTTATGTAAGCTATCCTCTAGGTCAAGAATCGTAATTGTGTTTTCTAATAACGATCCTGCATCTCGCTTTCCTGCTTGCTTTCTACGGATTAATTTTTTGCCACCATCTTTTACCTCTTCTAATCCAATGATATGGAGCAACTCAGCATAAAACCCTTTATCTAAAGAATTGCTATCATTTGCAAACTGAATTTTAAGTAAATGTATTGGACTGAAAATCTTAAATAAGGCGATGAGTTTATTATCATCTGCTTTGTCATTATTCTTTAAAGGTTTTTCGTATTCACGAATATCAAACCATGTAAAAGAGATATCTTCTTTTAACTCATCTAAAAATGGTTTTGCAATTTCTTTGTAAAACAAATCTGTATTAGTGCTTACCTTCTGTCCGCTGTCCCAATCTTTAAAGGATTTTACAAGTTTGGTGTTTTTAGCAAATAGTTTTTCAAAAACAGAAGCATCAAAAATAAACCACTCGTAAATGTTTGTAATAACCAAGTGGCGGATGTCAATGTTTTTTTCATTAACACGCTCACGCAGATAATACAAAATCAACTCATGCATGGCTTTGGCATTTAGATTTTGCCTTGTAACCATATCACCTTTATTTGTAGGGCGTTTTACTTCAAATAAAACTCCACTTGGTGCTTTTGATTCTTTACCAGTGTGTATAACAAAATCGGTACGACCTTTAGTAGCAACCAAATAATCTTGCTTATACCAAGTATCCTTTAGAAAATCCATCAAATGAATTTTCACATTCTCTTCGCTTTCTTTTTCGTCAATTTGTCCCAACAACTTTATGAGGTTGCCCTTAAACAACTCAATATCCGGACGCTTTGGCTTAATTAAACGGTATGCCTTGTTAAGCGATTTTTTAAGACTTATTTCTTGTAGCTTCATTTTTTGCTAAATTCTTTTTTTACTAAATCCAATGCTTTAACTCCTAACTCATCTTGTGTAATAAAATCGGTGATCTTATCTGCCATCCATAATACAAGCAATTCCTCCGGTTTAATTTTAAGAAACTCAGCCATTTTAATTACTTGTTCTTTTTGCGGTCTGCGTTCGCCACGCTCAAGTTTGCTAACTAAAGCGGTGTCCACTTCAAGAAAAGCAGCGGCCTGTCGCAAAAGCAAACCTTGGCTTTCACGAGCCTGTCTTATTTTTTCTCCGAGCGTATTCAATTTGAATAGTATTGACTTGTCATAATTAGTCAAATATATCAATTTTGAACTTTTAGACAATATTCTTGAAGGGTTTATTTTTAAACTACTTTTTAACC
>JAEUTR010000115.1 GCA_016787365.1 Bacteroidia bacterium | reverse complement strand
GACAAACTGATGCTCCACCCATCCGGTAAATTCAATTAAGCTTAATAATCTTAGCTGTTTAGCCCTTAAAAAAATTCTATCTCGCATCATTCCATCTCCTACGAGTTTTAATCTTAAATTGCTTTTCGGGTAGTGTTTTATTAATAGACTAAATGTCACAACTACTTTATCAATATTATAATGTTTTTCAAGAGGCTTTACACAACCAAAGGTAAATGTATGCGGCAATGAGCTATTTTTAGGTTTATAAAATGAAGTAAAATCGATGCCGAAAGGTATTATAACACTTGGTTTTTTAGAATATTTTTTCACTTCTCTTTGAAGTAATGTTGAGCTTACACAAATTTTATCTGCCCGCCATAAAACAAACTTTATTATATATTTATGTAGCCAGCTTTTATCTGGAAACTCTGTTAAATCAGAACCCCAAGCGGATATAATTAATGGTTTATAGAAAGTTAATGCCCCTAACAACCCATAACTTGATGCATAGTGTACGTGCATAATGTGGGGCCTAAATTTTAAAATGACAATAAATAATCTCAATAGTAATAGCAAATATTTTAATTTACTAAAAGGATTGTTTAATTGTTTTTCTTTAGCCTGTCTGAGACAAACGATGTTTTTCGTTGAAGCCATCCATTTTAGGTCTGAATGATTGAAAGAAAAAATACCTATTTCAAAATTTTTTTCAGCCAAGCTTATTGCCCATTTTTGGGTATGGGGAGAATTAATATCTGCTAAGAAAAGAACACGTGATTTCATACTTCACTCTAATTATATGTTCAGATTCAATATGTAAGTATTTTGTGTTGATATATTGCTGAGTTTTCGTTTTTTTATTTAAAATTACCCCACTCTGAAAACATGATGCTTCTTGCTCATCAATAAAAGAAGTGGGGTAATTTTTTTGAACAACAAACTAAAAAATTAGTTTGATTTAAACCTTCAGGGCAAAGATCCTTTAATTATTAAAGATTTGATTAAATTTTAATGTGAAACGGACAAAAGGCGCAATGAATTGTGCCAATAAGTTATCAATGGCTAAATTGTCCGTTTCGCACGAATATCTGAATTTAATAGCCGGCTTATTTATAATATTTATTCTAAATAAAAATGAGAACATGAGCCAAGATATAAGTGAATCTATGACTTCTCTTAAATACATAATGCATGCATATAATTCCTTGCATGATGTTTTGGAGAAAGAGATGCAAGGGGTTGTTTCCAATTCACAGATTAAGCCAATCAGTTTCGATATTAATTTTTTATCTTTTAAAGAAGGTGAGACGAAAATTGAGTTGTTTTTATTGAACGGGACTCTCAATTCGAAAATGCAGCAATTAAAATTCAATGGTTTTATCATCTTAAATTATTCATTTAAAATACAAACCACTGAACTGGCTGCGAAAGGTTTACTGAGAATAAAGATTATAGATGTTGACTTTTTGAAAGAGAAGGAACGCCAGACTTTATTATAATTCATTCTTCATTACTAAATAGACTGGAAATATGATCTGCTAATAAAGGTTTTATTAAATATTCTTTAACACACTTATTATTAAGGCATTTATACTTATCTAATGGATTAATTGAAACAGTTACTACTATTAAATTAGGTATACGTTTTTTTGGAAAATTAATATTTTTATACTCACTTAAAAACTCGAATCCACTTTTTATAGGCATAAAAATATCCAGTAAAATAAAGTCAGGAATAACATGAAAATGTTTGTCGTCGTTTGCACTATCCTTAAGAAAACTTAATGCATCATTTGTGTTTTTAAACCCAATGACATTAAAATCAGGAAAAAATGTGGTAATTAGCCTTCTATGAATAAAAATATCGATCTCACAATCATCTATCAACATAACTGTTAATGATCTATTCAATCTGTTTTTAGACATTGATTTTAATTTGGCGAACCTGCCGGGGAGCTTATGAAAAAATTGCAATGTGTTTTCTTATCTCTCTCATTATTCGAGAAAACACATAAAAACTTAACTCCCCGGTTCGGTTCGTGTCTTTTTACTGATTTATTTCAACGTAGACTGTGTCAGAATTTAAACCCGTAAATATTCCATATCCATTAACAATGCTTGTTGATGGATTGGTTAAGTTTTGTGAGCTCGTACTATTTTGATTATATAATGTTGCATAGTCGGGAAGTACATGATAAATAACGATTCGATGTGTGCCGTAGTACTGAAATTCAAATGATCTAATCTCTTCGGAATTTGAATTGGTAGGTGATTTTTTGAAAATGTTAGTAGGAGGTGCATTATCTCCAAAATCTCTTATAGGTGTGAGCGTAGTTTCAAGATTTTCGACTGTAATGAGGTAATAGGAAGCATCTGAGTTTGTCCAGGATATTTTTACAGGATCTGGCATTGTGAATCCTCCTGAGGGAGGCCCGGATCCAACAGTGACCTGGGCGATGGTTAATGATGTAGTAGACTGTGATACATTGATTGGTTTAACCGGCACATATGTATAGGCGCTTACATTTTTTGAGTTAAACATAAAGGATAGATTATACGTTGCTCCTTCCGTTACAATAATTGAGCTGTCAATGTATTTACCGTCGCCCAATGGTTCTAAAATGTGCGTGGCATTGTTATACTCCACTTTTAAAGTTAGATTATTTATATCATCGGATGAATAGGTTACGCCGGATGAAAAAGGAATTTGCCTGCTGATTTTTACATTCAGGAAACTTCCTGCTTGCAGGTAAGATTCAATAATGGGAAAATCTGTAAATTCTTTATTTTCTTCTTTTTTACAACCTGTAACAAGTACTAAAAAAGTTAACTGTAA
>JAEUTR010000303.1 GCA_016787365.1 Bacteroidia bacterium | reverse complement strand
TAATCCCTTTTGCGCATTAAATGTGCCACTATTTGTAAAATTACCTCTAACAGTAACCTGATGATTTATGGTATTTACATTTAAGTTAGATCCTGTATTGATTACAACATTACTGGCTGTAATAGCACTCAATAATGTTTTAGTCCCCGCATTAGTAAACGAAAGATTATTAAACACCTCTCCCCCTGATTTAAAAATAGTTTGTGCTGTAGTGCCATTAAAATGTACGGTACCCGTACCAGGTGTAAATGTACCTCCAACATGGTTCCAATCGCCAATAAGCGAAATTGTATTAGCTCCCGGAGATAATATTCCTGAATTAAGCGTTAAAGTATTGGCACTAATCGCGCTTAATAAGGATTTATTACCAGCGTTTAAAAATGTAATATTATTAAATGTTTCTCCGCTTGCTTTAAATATAGACTGGGCAGTCGTACCGCTAAAAAATACGGTTCCCGTTCCCGGAGAGAAAGTCCCTCCTAAATTATTCCAATTACCCGTAACCGAAACACTAAAATTATTGGCAGCAAATGTTCCAGAATTAATAGTAAGTGTACTAGCGGTTATAGGGCTTAATAGAGTTTTTACACCAGCATTACTAAAGGAAATATTGTTAAATATTTCTCCTCCTGATTTAAAAATGGTTTGAGATAAAGTTCCTGAAAAGTTAACTGTACCACTACCCGGAATAAAAGTTCCTCCATTATTAACCCAATTTCTTCCAAGAGAAAAATTCAAATTTGATGCCGTTAAACTTCCCGTATTAATAGTAATATTATTAATTACACTCAATGTATTAGTTAATAAAGAAGCATTGACATTGGCACTATTTACTAATAAATTACCAACCGGAAAACTTGAATTAATCTGAATAATTTGTGCCGCCGGTGTAGCAGTGCTTCCTATTTGCAGCGTACCCCCGGTTACACTTCCTCCACTTGTGCCGGTATTTACAAATCCTAAATTTTGGGCTCCTGTCCCTCCTTCTCTTGGAATAATTAAACTCCCTCCGCTCATATTAAACTGAGATCCTGCTCCGGCAATCTGGAAAGGAGCAATAGTAGTATTAGTAGATCCAATACTTGGTAAAACCACATTACCTCCTGAAATTGTAAACTTTGAAAGATTATTTATTCCAACACTGTAGTATTTTCCGGCTATATTTAATGTTCCTCCACTAATTGTAAGGTATCCTCCGTTAGATACTAAATCTTCATCCGCCGCATTTCCAATATTAAAAACACCATTTGAAATTGTGATATTACCATATATAGTTAATGACGCTAGAATATTTATAGTTGACAACGATGAATTGAGCCAAATAGCAGCTTTTTGAGGGATAGTAACTGCCGTTGAGTATGGAGTGATATACGATGCATTTGTGGTAGACAATTTAAATGTTCCAGAATTAAGCGTTAAAAAGTCATTTGGAGCAACAAAAGTAGGTGTTTGTATATCCAACACATTATTAATAGATGAACCAAGACTTAATGTCACATCATTAAAAATAGTGGTTGTGCCTGTTCCGCTTAATGTTTGGTTACCACTTTTAGAAAATGTGGCGTCGCAAAAACTATTACCATCGGTTGCAAAATTTAAAACCCCATTATTTACAATATTATTTGGAAATGTAATTCGGTGTGTTGTGTTTGATCCGGTATTAACATTAAAGGTAGCCCCTGAATTAATCGTAACCGAATTATTTACAACAATTGTTCTTGCTGTATTATTATTGCCAATAGTTAAAACTCCACTAGCTCCCTGTCCAACATTCAATATATTGCAAACAGCATCCGTATTTATAGTAACCGTATGTCCATTGGCAATAGTAACATTGTCTGCACTTGTAGGAGCTCCGTTAGGGGTCCAAGTATTTGCCGCAGACCAATTACCTGTTACACGAGATACTTTGTTCACTCCTGCAAGTGTTGTCGCATTTCCATTTATTGGTGTACTTAAACAGCCTTCTGTTACCGCATATACTCTCCAGTAATAAGTTGTGCTAGGCAACAATCCTGTAACTGAAGAATTAACTGCATTTGCTGCTGTTTGAGTTACAAAATTAAAATTGACATTATCTGTAGAATTATACAAGACATATCCAATTTCGTTAGTTGCCCAATTGGTCCAATTTACAGTCATAGCTGTTTGAGTAATTCCTGTAAATGATAAACTACCTGCAGAGTTAGAAGGAACCGGCGGTGTAAAAATATATTTAGAGTTATTTGCAGGAAGCGTGTTTAAATTATTTTGTGGAGTACTGTTAAAGCTATTGGAATTAGCAGTTTGTAATGTCTTTAAATTAGCGTTTGAATTCGAAACGGTTTGACTGTTTAATCCTGATGTATAACTAAAAAATTGAGTTCCTTGAGTCATTGTACCATACACAAATTCAATAACACCTGTAGTTTCGTACAATTTAGCCTGAAAATTTAAACTTGGAGATGTATTACCATAAACCGCCATATTAATCCACTCTACAGTAAGAACTCTGTTTGGCGAAGAGCCTGATACGAAATATTTAATGCTATTACCAAGAGCAGAAACGCCACCCTGCGCCATTAAATCGTCATAAAACAAAGCTAAACTTGGATAAGTTCGAGTTCCTGCAGCGTTACTAGAAAACACCGTATTATCGTAACTAAAAGCACTTCCACTTGCCCCACCATCAGCTGTTGAAGTTGAAAAATCTATAAACCCATTTGTTGAAACCGAAAACTGTGTATAACGCACACCGTTATACCAAAAATCAAATCCAATATCGGTTAAATCTGAACGGTTATCATCTTGTGTGAAACTAACTGTGTTTCTCCAACTATCAAAAGCATTCCCGGTAAGATTTATGGACGCATAAGAAATTCCTGTATTTCGAACATTTGTATAATTTGCAAGAGATTGAGAAGTTACTTTACTTGTAACTAAACCGATAAAGAAAAAAGCTAAAAATATTTTATAAAGTATTTTCATCAAAAAAACCTGTTGAGTAAAATTAATATAATTTCTTACATAAGTAAGAAATTTAACAAAAATGTGAACAATTTTTATTCCAAAAAACTTAACGTTTAGGTAGTAAAAAATGTTGAATTTTTAAAAGAAGCCTTTATCTAAAAAAAACAGATAGTTATCTATTTTTTTTACTAATTCAACTAAAGTTAAAATGAAGTGAGATTGTAAAAATATTCTTGTAATTTGAGTACAAGGCATTTTAACTGTTTTTTAATATTCCAAATTCTGTACTGAATTTGAAAATATCAAGTAATTTGAATTTATTTTGTCTCATAAAAACCACTATCAAAATAGCAGCTGCTACAAAATAAGAAATGGTAGCAGAATAACACGCCCCTAACAACTGATATCTGGATACAAAATAATGACTTGTACATAACGTAGCCAATAATCCAAAACTATTGGCTGTTAATAATATTTTTTGTTTGCCTAACCCGGAAAAATAATGACTGATAATCGTTGCAAAGCTTATGAATAAAATACCGGGCGATAAATATAACATAACCGTTTTTACATGTATAAAATCCTCCCCTAGTAAATACACAAAAAATTCTCTCGGAATAAAATACAATACAATCACACAAAATAAACTCAACAAAAAACAAATTTTTGATAGTAAAAAAGTAATCTGAGCATTAGTCTCAGAATTTTTTGAATTAGCAATATGTGTTAAGATAATAGGAGAAACACTTCCACTAATAATCCAAACGGATTCAATTAATGAAGATGCACTGGAATAAATTCCAACTAAAATAGTGTTTCCCAATAAATAAAAATTAAATCGATTACTTAATAAATGACAAAAATTTGCCAATTGATTATAAAATCCATTTTTTAAAATCTCTTTTGGTTCCAATAATGGTAAATCATCTTTTTGATTTTTGAGTATATTAAAAATCTGAATTCCTGATATGGAAATAGAAACAGAAAAAGATATATACAAGGCAATAATATAACTATCTACCGTT
>JAEUTR010000300.1 GCA_016787365.1 Bacteroidia bacterium | reverse complement strand
CATAAGAATCAGCCCTGAAATAATTAATAATGGCGAACTGTAATCCTTTTCTTTAATTGCTCTTCTAAAGTCTGAAACCAATAAAACAAATGCAAAGAGCACAAAAGGAATGGCTAAAGCACCCACTCCCAGATAGGTATCACCAAATCCATTCATTAGCCAGCTATTTAAATCTAAGGAGGCATCATCATAAGTTTTTTCCGTTCCACCAAAAGTTTCATGTAAATATGTTTTGAGAAAAATTGGCCTTAATGGAGTAAGTGCGAGGCATGGAATAGCTATTACGATACCTGCAACGACAAAAAAGAGTGACTTAAAGCCGGCGATTAGCAACTGTTTATTTAACTTAAAAGTGTTTTCTGCCAATGGCACTAAGAATACGATTGGTAAAATTAGTAATACATTAAACTTCAAACCATAAGCAATTCCAAATAAAATAAAATGCCTGCCAAATTTCCATCCTGAATCTTTAAACAACTTTAAAAACCAGGCTAAACACAATAACTGCATAGGTTCGGGCTTTGGCATCATAACAAAATACATTGTATAGTACAAGCAACTTGAACCAACTACAAACAACCATCTGACTCCACTTTTTTTAATAAAAGTAAATGCCAGTATCCATATAGAGATAACTATGAGTAGCGAATGAAACAGGCGTACAGAGAATACCATGCCTTCAATACCCCATATTTTATCCGGTATCCAGGCGACTAACGCATCAATGTAAAACATGATTCTTCCATAATACAAGGCATTTCCACTAATAAATGCCATAAAAAAATGCTTTAATGATGCAGGATGTAAAATGGAATAAATCTCCTTAACAGCGATGTATTCATCATGCCCGGCAATAATATCGTTGATATTACTACCCGTTAGGAACATCAGATTTAATCTGACAGCCAATATTATGAATATAACTGTAAAAGCAGCTTCGAACGGATATTTCTTAAATATAGACTTCATTTTATGGTTAACTCAGTTGACGTTTTAATTCAAAAATATAATTAAAACTTCTTTTAATCAGCTTCCACTTAACTTTAAGTGTGGATCCACTGCCACCTTTTGCTTCGCCGGCTACTCTCTTTGCAAAATAAACCGGAAAATCTATTATTTTTCCATGCTTCTTAGCCTGATAAAGAAAATACAAATCCAAAGAGAAATCGAAAGGTGCTTTATCTTTATACTGATTAAAAAACTGCAGACTAAACAACTTAGGCTGAGCATTAATTTCTGTCAATCTGGTTCCCAGAACTACGGAGGCCAGGCATCCCATTCCATATGAAAACAATGCTTCTGTGATCTTTCTATTTTTTCTAAACCCTTTGACCAAAAGCGAAGGATTATTGTGTGCTTTATAAATTTCAAAGGCCTTTAAAACATCTAATGGATCAGTCTGACGGTCAGCATGTGTAACAGATAAGACGTCGCCATTAGCAGCAGATAAACCGCTGAGAATACCAAAACCATATCCAAGATTTCTTTCAACTTTACAAATTTTAAAGACATCCGAATTTCTTTTAGAAACTTCTTGAAAAAAGACTTCCTCAGAACCATCCGTAGAGCCATTATTGACCAATACAATTTCAATATCAGGCTTCACTTCTGCAAGTTTATCCAATCGCTCGAATAAAGCAGGCAAATTGTCTTTTTCATTGTAACAAGGCAAAATAACGGATAGTTTCATTTCCAATTATTTAATTTTGAAAACCAATTATCCCAGTATTGAAAAGTTTCATAATCCTTAGGCGTTCCCCAGCATACATAATGATCGATTTCGAATACTTTTACTTTATAACCTAAGTCGATCAAGTCATTGATACATTCATCCACATATAACTCATTGTTTATTCTTCGATTCTGATTGATCATTCTTTCTGCGGCTTCTACAAAATAACGCCCTTTTTTAAACCAAAATGCACCAACTACGGCGTGATCGTTCATAGGAGTTTCGCTTATTGGTACCTTAACACTCATTTTAGTAACAAAACCCTGAGAGTCCACTTGCATCCAGCCATAAGCTTGCGGCTTTTCCAATACTGCAGGATTATTTCTAAAACTAAAAACTATGGCATCAGCATCCTGACATAAACTTTCGAATTGCATACGATCGTATATCATGCCATTATCACTGGCTCCAATAACCAATTCGTCATCGTTATCAATCATACTTTTAGCTTCCAAACAAGTCACTGCCTGACCTTCGGTTAAACGATTCAAAATAATGATTTCAGATTGCTTAAAATGCGATTTTAAATGTTTATCAATATTAAATTCGTTGATTTGAAAATCTCTGACTACAAATATGAATTTATCACTTATTGGCAAAGCATCGGCGGCTGATACCACCATAGGTTTTCCCAATACTTCCAACAAAGGCTTAGGCGTTGAATAACCTTCGTCTTTAAATCGACTACCTGCTCCGGCCATCGGTACTAATGCATGCCTCTTTTTCATTTTCTGTAATGTTCTATAATTTCACTCCAAGTTAGATATTCCTCCAGATCTTCGGGGGTACCCCATT
>JAEUTR010000277.1 GCA_016787365.1 Bacteroidia bacterium | reverse complement strand
ACGGGGTTAATTTTGAATTCCTTACTTCTGTAAAGGCTTTTGGTAACGGTAATAGTGTAACTAAACAAATTTACAATACTATTGATGAGAAACCTTACAAAGGAGTTTCTTATTACAGATTGAAACAGGTTGATAAAAACGGTGATTTTAAATATGCTAAAATTGTAGCTGTTGAATTTATATCAAATTCTTATGTGAATGTATTTCCTAACCCAGCTTCTGATAAATTAACAGTGAGTGCTAGTGAGGATTTCACTAATGCTTCTGTAAGAATAATAAATTCCCTTGGTGCTATTGTTAAATCAAATAGTTTATTGAGTAGTTTTAATGGAACGATTGATATTACTGATTTGGCTAACGGAGTTTATTACGTGATTATTGAAAACGGTGAGGCGTCTGAAAACATTAAAATCAGTATTCAGAAATAAATTACACTACACTACTTATAAAAAACCGCTATAAAAAATAGCGGTTTTTTTTATTAGATTTGATATAGATAAACCCTTATCAATCGCTTAGAAATGACCATTAAATAAAATATAAACAGAAGATTAAAATGGCTTATAAATATTTATCATTTAGTATTGCAATAACATTCATTTCTTTTATTGTTGGAATGGCAGTTAATGCAGTTATAAAAAAAACAAAATTTTACAACAATGAATTATCTAACTTAAATTTTATAAAAAGTAAAAAATTGAACAAATGGTTTGGAGATGACATTGTTAAATGGACTGTGAAAAATACGCCATTTAAATACTTTAATCAAAAACTTAAACTGAAAAATAAAATTGAAAAGACCGACTTGCATAAACTACGTAAAGAAATGACAAGTTCAGAAATTGATCATTTAATAGGATTTGTTTTTGTAGCGATTTTTGCTTTGGTAAAGTTTTATAAAACTGAATGGCTATTTGGCTTTACAATTATGATCGTGAATATATTGATGAATCTAAATCCATCTTTATTACAACAACAGAATAAAAGACGAATTGACAAATTAATAAAAAACTGTAGCTAACAGCACCTACAACTTATGAGAATATAAGCACAAGCGTTTATCCTTCTTATTACTATTCGATTTACAAATGCCTTGAACTAAACTTATAGTAGCTCAAAACGAAAAATAGAAAAATGAAAATTCTTATAAAAACTCTATTGATAATTGTAATTTCCACAATAAATTTAAATTGTAATTCTCAAAAACAAGAGGCATTCAAAGCCACAGAAGTATACAAATCCAAAGACTTAATCGTAACCCAAATTGCCGAAAATGCTTTTAAACATACTTCATTTAAACAAACCAAAGATTTCGGGAATGTTTCTTGTAACGGTCTCATCGTGAGAAATAATAATGAAGTTACTATTTTTGACACCCCAACCAATAATGAAAATTCAGAAGAGCTAATCAAATGGATTAAAGAAACTCTTCATTGCAAAATAAATGCAATTGTTCCAACTCATTTCCATGACGATTGCTTAGGAGGACTACAAGCATTTTTTGAAAATGATATTCCTTCTTATGCGCATTACAAAACAATAGAACTTGCAAAAGAAAATAATTTTATTTTTCCCAAAAATAGCTTCATGGATTCTCTTATTTTAAAAGTAGGCAATGAAAATACTATTATAAAGTTTTTCGGAGAAGGACACACAAAAGATAATGTAGTTGTTTATTTTCCGAGCGAAAATATAATGTTTGGCGGTTGTTTAATAAAAGAATTAAATGCAAATAAGGGTTATTTAGGCGATGCTAATGTTTCAGAGTGGTCAAATACTGTTGAAAAAGTTAAACGAGAATATCCAAATGTGAAAATTGTTATTCCAGGACACGGAGAATATGGGGACAAAAAGTTACTTGATTATACAATTAGCTTATTCAAAACTCACTAAAAGAATTTTCAGTAACACGCTATTTACTAAAGTCTTGAAGATATTAAAGCCTTTAACTTTGTTATGAGCATTTGACAAAAAGTGTTTCTTTCCAATAGTTACCAGTATAAATTAGTTTGATGCCTTCAGACGCAGTAATGGCAACTATGCATAAGCTGACAAAAATCATTTTTGGCATCTTAAAATTGCAATAAATTTGTCGTAGTTGAATTATCAATATGTAGTATAGCATCGATGAATAAGTTGATTAAATTTTCAAGGAGTATTTCCATTTCTTTTCTTTTACTTACGGGAATAAATGCGATAATTGCAGGATTATTATTTATAATAGATCCCAGTGGAAAGAAAATGGGAATGTCTACATCTTATTTATCTCACTCTCCTTTCTCAACGTTTTTAATCACTGGTATCACATTATTTCTTGTCAATGGTTTGCTGAATATTATAACTGCTATTACTACTATAAATAAATATAAGCACTATCCTGTCTTAATACTGTTACAAGGATTATTTCTTGCAGGCTGGATAATAGTTCAAGTTATTTGGGTGAAAGATTTTAATGCGCTTCATTTAACCATGTTATCAATTGGTATAGTTTTAATAGCCAATGGTATTATTTTAAAAAGGGAGTTGAACGTATTTTTGTAAGATATCTACACTAACGGCAATTATAAATACCGTCAAAACTAAAATAGAAAAACAAATGAGAATAGTTCTTTTACTGATTTTAATAGTGCATGGGCTAATCCATTTATTAGGCTTTGTTAAAGCTTTTAGATTTTTTGATGTAAAACAACTTACCCAAAATATTTCAAAACACTTTGGAGTATTATGGATTCTCACATTTGTACTTCTAATAATTGCTACAATATTATTTGCTTTTAAAAATGACTACTGGTGGGCAATTGCATTCATAGCTGTATTTGCATCCCAAGTTTTAATTATTTACTTCTGGAAGGACGCCAAATTTGGAACAATTGCAAACGTAATGATTTTTGTTGCATCATTTATCGGATATGAAACGTGGAGTTATTATGAAAAATATATTAACGACGTAAAACACAGTTTACAACAGAAAGAGTATTCTCAAAATACTATGCTGACTGAAACGGACATTCAACAACTCCCTGAGGCAATAAAAAAATACATTCGTTATACAGGCTGCATTAATAAACCAAAAGTAAATAACTTCAAAATAGAATTTAGTGGTAAAATCAGGAAAAATGAACAATCAGAATGGATGCCATTTACTTCTGAGCAATATAATTTTATGGCCGAACCTACTCGACTATTTTTCATGAAAGCTGTTATGAAACATCTTCCGGTAGCTGGTTATCACTGCTTTAAAAATGGAATTGCTTTTATGGACATCAGACTGTTTTCATTATTTAAAGTTCAGTTTCAAAAAGGAACAGAAATGGATATGGCAGAGACGGTTACCTTTTTTAATGATATGTGCTGCATGGCTCCTGCTACACTTATAGACAAACGAATTTCATGGTCAGAAAAGGATAAAAATACTGTTACTGCAACATTCACAAACAAAGGGATTTCGATAACTGCTGACCTTTACTTTAACAACAAAGGAGAACTTGTAAACTTTATATCTAACGACAGATATGCGGCAGACGCTGGAAAAAAGTTGCAATGGGCAACTCCTTTAAAAAATTATAAAGAAATAAATGGATACAAATTAGCAGGTTACGCAGAAGCTATTTACTCTTATCCTGATAGAGACCTATGTTATGGGACATTTGATGTCGTTTCAATAAAATATAATTGTTACGACTATGAGTAATTTATATTTTTTGTAAAGCTAAAGGACATCAAAACTCACAATAATTATTTAGGATTAAATTTTAAGTTTATGCCACTTCAATAAGTTAAGATGTCACATAACCTTTA
>JAEUTR010000239.1 GCA_016787365.1 Bacteroidia bacterium | reverse complement strand
ATTTGCGCTTTGTAAGTCAATTTTACATTTTGTTCATTTGAAATTGCCCTTAAATCGTAAGAAGGAGTCCAACCCGCATTAGTGATATAATAATTTAAATGAATGCTGGCTTGCGTTATTTGATCCGAAATAACATGAACTAATATACGGTAATCTACTTTTTCTACTTCACCCGAATTATTTTGATTAGCCAATTCATTACTCACATTCATGATACGTTCATTTAAACCATTCTTTTTAACTTCCAGTTTTTCACGTTCCCGTTTCAATTTTAATTGCTCTGCATTGATATTATATAATTTTTCTCTCAGGTAGGATAACCCTTCTTTTAATAAAGCGATGCTATCTCTTTTTGACTGACCTTTGTATAAACTATAATTCAATAACACATTTTTTTCGGTAGTTAAAGCCTCTGCTTTAGCACTGATTTCTTCAATCAGATAATTAATTTCCTGTAAACTGTCTTGTACATGTTTCAGTAATTTTTTGTACCGCACATCGCCGTTTAATTTTGCTTTATCAAATTCAGGATAATGCACTTCGTGCTGAATATCCGTTATAATAAAATTGCCATTACCTGATGCCTGAATGGCGGCAACATTAATACAATTTTCAAGCCCCGAAAAGATAATGGTATTTTGTCCGGCTACTAAATTAATTTGTGTGTTTCGATGCACCTGAGCACCTTGTGTGTACACAATTATTTTTTCGGGTTTTGACTTAATTGTTTTTTCAGTTTCTCCGGCTTTTACATAAAATACATTTAAGCAAAAAGCAAATATGAGTAGATGTTTCATAAAATAGTTTTTTAAATTTCTATTTAGATGAAAAGAAATTTAAAATTCCATAAATGAATAAAAAATAATATGCTCTAACACAGAATAAAAGAGAAATTGAGTTTAACTCTACCGCGCTAAACTATTATTATAAGGAATTCGGTTAATGATAGAGCGTCCTAAAGTGACTTCATCCGTATATTCCAGTTCATCGCCAACGGCAATACCACGGGCAATAGCAGATAACGTTAAATTATAAGGTGCTAATTTTTTAAATATAAAAAAACTGGTGGTTTCTCCTTCCATAGTGGCATTCAACGCTAAAATAATTTCGGATACTTCTTGACGAGTAACTTTAGCTACTAAAGAATCAATCGTTAAATTACTGGGGCCAATTCCTTCCATCGGAGAAATTAATCCACCTAATACATGATACACACCTTTATACAATCCTGTATTTTCAATAGCCATCACATCTCTGTAATCTTGCACTACACATACAACCTGTTGGTTTCTAACAGGATTGGAACATACTTCACAAATATCATGATCAGAGATCGTATGGCAATTTTTACAAAATTTTAAATCATGTTTCAAGGCTTTTAATACCTCCGAAAAATTGATAATATCCTGTTCATCTTGTTTAATCAAATGCAAAACATACCTTAATGCTGATTTTTTACCAACACCGGGCAAACCCGAAAAATGACCAACTGCCTGTTCTATTAACTTTGACGAAAATTCCACTGAGTACCTGTAAGATTTTAAAACTACTTATTCAATTCTATGTTCATATTGATTTCTGCCTGATAAGACACTTTATCAAACACTTCAATGTTTTTTGTAACCGTTTTAAAGCCCGGAGTTTCAATACTCATTTGATATTTTCCAGGAGGTAAAATAACTACAAATCTTCCTGTTGCCGGATTTGGCAAATAATTACCAACCAATTCTTTGGTAACATTATCATTCACCGAAATGAATACATCACTGTAATTGATCTCTGTATTATCTTTTACCGAAAACTCTCCAATAACAACCGAATAATCATTTTCTACTTCATTAAATGTGACACGGTAAATATCAAAATCACCTTGTCCTCCACTTTTAGCAGAAGCAAAATAACCATATTTGCCGGTTTTAGATATGCGAAAATTCATATCATCATCTGTTGTATTAATAGGATAACCCAAATTTTTAGGACTGGAGAATGACGCATTTGTTTCATCATAATTAGATTTAAAAATATCGTAACCTCCAATACTTGTATGACCTTTGGATGAAAAATATAATATTTTACCGTCCGGTGAAATGTTAGGAAAATCCTCGTCATAAGGTGTATTGATTTC
>JAEUTR010000214.1 GCA_016787365.1 Bacteroidia bacterium | reverse complement strand
CCATTACAAGCAAACATTCCGTATGCTTCGCGATAGTTTTTCGTAATCCAAAACGCATATAACTTGGCAACACCATAAGGGCTACGAGGATAAAAAGGAGTTGTTTCTTTTTGAGGAACTTCCTGAACCAAACCATATAATTCAGATGTAGAAGCTTGATAGAAACGTGTTTTTTTCTCTAATCCTAAAATACGGATAGCTTCCAGAATACGGAGCGTTCCAATACCATCGGCGTTAGCCGTATATTCAGGAGTATCAAAACTTACTTTTACATGCGACATTGCTGCTAAATTGTAAATTTCGTCAGGTTGAACTTCTTGTACAATTCTAATTAAATTAGTACTGTCGGTTAAATCACCATGATGTAATTTAAAATTCACATGTTTTTCATGTTGGTCTTGATACAAATGATCAATTCTATCTGTGTTGAACAAAGAACTTCTTCTTTTTACGCCATGTACTGTATACCCTTTGCTTAATAGTAATTCTGATAGATATGCTCCATCTTGCCCTGTTACTCCAGTAATTAATGCTACTTTACCCATGTTTTCTTTATAGAATAGCAATATTACGAAAAATTAACGAAAAAATGATGCGATTTTTAGGGGATTAAACCTTTGTTAAATGAAGTTTTTTAATAGCTTTGCTTCTCAAAACATTACAGAATGAAAACAACATTTGGCAAACAAAATTATCAAATATTTATTGCAGGCATTGTACTAATTATATTAGGTTATTTATTAATGATTGGTGGTGGCAGTGAAGATCCAAATGTGTTTAACCCGGCTATTTTTGATACACAGCGCATTACTATTGCTCCGATGGTTTGTTTATTAGGTTTTGTTACTATTATTGTTGCTATTATGTGGCGACCTAAAACAAAAAACGAAGAAGCTTAATTCTTCTTTTTTACTTTCATATGACATATTTTCAAGCTCTTATTATTGCCATTATCGAAGGCTTAACTGAATTTTTACCCGTTTCATCAACAGGGCATATGATTTTGGCCTCATCTTTAATGAATATTCATAACCCTCAATTTGCCGAAACGTTTGAAATTGTTATCCAGCTTGGGGCAATTTTAGCTGTTTTATTTATATACATCAAACGCTTTTTTGTAGGTATAAATATTTATTTAAAACTCTTTGTCGCTTTTCTTCCAACTGGAATTATTGGATTATTAGCTTACAAAACTATCAAGCTTTATTTATTCAATCCTTATGTTGTAAGTGTTTCTCTTATTGTTGGTGGAATCGTTTTGTTATTTCTTGATAAATGGAGCGAAAAGAAGAAATCTATATATAAAGAAATTGAAGATATCAGTTATATCAATGCTATAAAAATTGGATTAATACAATGTGTTTCGATGGTGCCTGGCGTTTCAAGATCTGCAGCAACCATTTTTGGTGGCGTATTTTCCGGATTTAACCGCCAACAAGCTGCCGAATTTTCTTTTTTATTAGCCATACCAACTATGTTTGCCGCTTCCGGTTATGACCTTTTAAAAGAAAAAGACAATATTCATAGTAGCGATATTACCATTCTTTTATTTGGAGCGATGATTGCATTTATTGTTGCTTTTTTAGCTGTAAAAGCATTTGTTGCTTTTTTAAATAAATATGGCTTTAAACATTTCGGCTATTACCGAATTGTACTTGGCGTATTATTTTTAGTTTATGCTTTAAGCACAGGACTTCAACTTACCGCTTAATTCTAATAAGGAATTATAGCAATCCCAATTGAAAAAGGATGAATTCCTTTTTGACCTTTATCAGTAAACACTTCACTAAAATAATAACTTGCTGTTAAACAAAATTGTTCAACACCAATTCTAAAATTCATACCATAACGCAAACGATTAACATTTTTAATGTCATACATTCTAATTTTTCCATTTGCATCATCTATTTTAAAAAAATTAGAAGCTACATATCCTATTTTTGCCCCTAACATCATTTTAAATGTTGTTTTAGTTTTGGTTCTGAATCTAAATTCCAAAGGGATTTCAATACTTCGTTCATTATATCTATTGGATTTATAAGAATCTTTTTTAGTGTCAATAAAAGTTAAAGTTTGTTTACTTATACTATCAAATTGGTACGCAAACTTTGCATTTGAACTATAATTATGCCCATAAAAGCCAAGTCCGTATCCAAAACTAAAATTTGAATTAGCTATAGGTTTATCAAACAACGTATAAAAACCAAAACCAATACATTTCCAATCTGGTTTTATAACATCAGATATTCCCATCCAACTCGTGTAATTTATTTCAAAAATCAATCTGTCTTTTGGATCTGATTTGTAGTTTTTTAAATCAAATTCTGATACTGTTTTTAACGCCTTAGCAGTATCTTTTTGAGCATTTACAGAAAATACAATACTAAAAAACAGCAAACAATGTAATAAGACTTTTTTCATGAGTGTACCAAAAATAAAGCTTTTTAGCCGATAAAAAAACAAATTAAAGCCTAGCGTATTTGCTGCTATTTTACGTACTTTTGTTGTCCAATTTATTATTATGGCAAAAGCAGGTCCAATAGTATGTTCGTTTTGCGGACGAGACAAAAAAGAAGTGAAGGTTTTAATTGCCGGTGTAACTGGTCACATATGTGACCAGTGTATTTCGCAAGCATTTAAAATTGTGAATGAAGAAGCAGGAGCTCAAGGTAACCAGCAAGTACAGCACGCTTTAAATGTGTTGAAGCCCCATGCCATTAAAAAGCATTTGGATGAATATATTATTGGTCAAGACGAGGCAAAAAAAATAATGAGCGTGGCCGTTTACAATCACTTTAAACGAGTAGCTCATGTAGCAGATGCAAAAGAAGATATTGAGATTGATAAATCAAATGTGATTTTAGTTGGCGAAACGGGTACAGGAAAAACATTAATGGCTCGCACGATTGCTAAATTATTAAACGTGCCTTTTTGTATTGCTGATGCTACTGTGTTAACAGAAGCAGGTTATGTAGGGGAAGATGTAGAAAATGTATTAACGCGTTTATTACAAGCTGCCGATTACGATGTTGCTGCCGCCGAAAGAGGAATTGTCTTTATAGATGAAATTGATAAAATTGCCCGCAAGAGTGATAACCCATCTATTACACGTGATGTTAGTGGCGAAGGGGTGCAACAAGCCATGTTAAAATTATTAGAAGGCTCAGTTGTAAATGTACCACCACAAGGTGGTCGAAAACATCCTGATGCTAAAATGATACAAGTAAACACCCGAAATATTTTATTTATATGCGGCGGTGCTTTTGATGGTATTGATAAAAAAATTGCTCAGCGTTTAAACACACAAGCAGTTGGTTATTCTGCCTCCGTTGCAAAAGAAGAAATTGACAAAGCAAACTTATTGCAATATGTTTCTCCTCAGGATTTAAAATCGTTTGGTTTAATCCCTGAATTAATAGGTCGTTTACCTGTATTAACCTATTTAAAACCTTTAGATAAAGCTACGCTTCGCTCTATATTAACAGAGCCTAAAAATGCTTTAATTAAACAATACAAACATTTGTTTAAAATGGAAGGTATTAAATTAGAGTTTGATGAAGATGTTTTAAATTTAATAGTTGATAAAGCTCTTGAGTTTAAATTAGGTGCTCGTGGCTTACGTGGTATTTGCGAATCCATTATGGTTGATTTTATGTTTGATGCTCCCAGCGATGAAAAAGCACCAAAAAATTTAACTATTACTTTAGATTACGCCTTAGAAAAATTGAAAAGCGCAAGACTGACACAATTGCATGTGGCTTAGTTTTAACTTCGCTTAACTACAACAAAAATCCCTTTGTAAATTATTATAAAGGGATTTTTGTTTGATGTATTTTACTTCTTTACTCTAGCCAATTTAATGACTTTAATTTTATCCAAAAATAAAATAATTGGATAAGTTGGGTCAAACTCATACCACTTAGCGGCGAAATTTGGTTTTGCACCTGCATGGTGATGGTTGTTTTGAAATAACTCGCCCATTAATAATACATCCCAAAATAATGTGTTTTTCGATTTATCACCTTCTTCAAAATTACGGTAGCCATATTTATGCCCAGCCCAGTTTACAATAGCACCTTGTATTGGTCCAATTAAAAAATGAATTGGCAATAACAAAAACATCCACCAATGTGTTGCGAAAAATAAATAAAATACAAAGTAACCTACTCCAAACGCTATTCGTGTAAACCAGCTATCTGCTACTTTATCAACCTTTGGGTATTCAGGAAAATTACGATCAAATTTTTCTTCAATAACCACACGTTTATTTAGTACATCATTATATATTTTTTTGGTGTGCATCATCATTGTGTACACATCTTTAAAAAAATGAGGTGTATGTGGATCTTTTTCTGTATCACTATAAGCATGATGCATACGATGCAAAATTGCATAAGCACGTGCATTTAAATATGATGAACCTTGTGTAACCCATGAGAAAACATAAAAGAATTTTTCCCAAAATTTATTCATAGTAAACATTTTATGAGCACTATATCTGTGTAAGAAAAAAGTTTGTCCGAATAGCGATAAATACCAGTGTAAGGTTAAAAATAAAAGAATAATCATTATTAAATAGTGTTAGTTACTTGCAAATGTCAGCATTAAAAATGATTATTTACAAACATATGTCGAAAATCTATAATTAAACATCTGTAAATTAACATTGTTAGAGAATAAAAAAGCCTTCTACATTTTTGCAGAAGGCTTTTTTAAAATTATAATAAGATTTTTTTATCCGTTTAATGCTTCGGCACCAGCAACGATTTCTAAAATCTCAGTTGTAATAGCTGTTTGACGAGCTTTGTTATAACTAATTTTTAAATCACGTAACATATCCTTAGCGTTATCAGTTGCTTTGTGCATCGCTGTCATACGAGCACCATGCTCAGATGCTAATGAATCTAATAATGCTTTGTAGAACTGAGTTTTTAATGAACGAGGAATTAAATCGCTCACAATAAATTCTTTACTTGGTTCAAAAATATAATCTGTATTTGAAGATGAGCCAGCAGCAGATGCAGTTGCTTCAACCGGTAAAAACTGTTCCTCTTGTACAATTTGTACGGCTGCATTTTTAAATTGGTTATACACCAACACAACTTTATCAAAATCTTTTAATACAAAGGCATCCATTACTCTTTCGGCAATTGGTGCAACTGTATTGTAATTCAAATTATCAAAAACTTCGTTTAAGTTGTGTGGTAAATGAGATCCATGAATAATATAGTCTGTACGTTTAAATGCATCCGTTACTTTTTTACCAATTGGTAATACAGTAATTGTACATCCATTATATTCATTATTAATTAAACTCCACGTTTTTTTAATCACATTGGCGTTAAAACCACCTGCTAATCCACGATTAGAAGAGATAGCAATTAATAATACATTTTTAGGAGTTGATTTACGCGCATATGCATTTTCAGAAGTATCCAAACTTGAACTTACATTTTGTAATATCTCCTGTAATTTGTTAGCATAAGGACGCATTTGCGTAATCGCATCTTGCGCACGTTTCAATTTAGCAGCACTTACCATTTTCATGGCACTCGTAATCTGCATGGTTGAACCAACGGATACAATTCTATTTCTTACTTCTTTTAAATTTGGCATCTCTGTTCAATTTCTGAGTTAAGAGTTGTTGAATTAAAGAGTTAATTATTCAACAACTCAAAAATTCAACAATTCATTAATTGTATTTAGCTGATAATTCTTTTGCAGTTGCTTCTAGAGCTCCTGTAATCGCATCATCAAATTTTCCTGCTTTTAAAGCGTCTAAATGTTCTTTGTTTTTACGCTCACAAACATCCAAGAATTCTTTTTCAAATTCTTTTACTCTGTTTACTGGAACATTACGTAATAAGTTTTTAGTTCCTAAGTAAATAATAGCAATTTGTTGTTCAACACGTAAAGGAGATGCATTCGCTTGTTTTAAAATTTCTACGTTACGAGCACCTTTATCTAATACTGATTTTGTAGCAGCATCTAAATCAGACCCAAACTTTGCAAACGCTTCTAATTCGCGGTATTGAGCTTGATCTAATTTTAAAGTACCAGCTACTTTTTTCATTGATTTAATTTGAGCATTACCACCTACACGAGATACAGAAATACCTACGTTAATTGCCGGACGAACACCTGAGTTAAATAAATTTGACTCTAAGAAAATTTGTCCGTCAGTAATAGAAATTACGTTAGTTGGAATATATGCAGAAACGTCACCCGCTTGTGTTTCGATGATTGGTAAAGCTGTTAATGAACCTCCACCTTTAACAATTGGTTTTAACGACTCTGGTAGATCATTCATGTTTTTAGCGATATCATCAGAAGCATTAATCTTAGCAGCACGCTCTAATAAACGACTGTGTAAGTAGAAAACGTCGCCTGGATACGCCTCACGTCCAGGAGGACGACGTAATAATAATGACACCTCACGGTAAGCAACTGCTTGTTTAGATAAATCATCATACACAATTAATGCAGGACGACCAGTATCTCTAAAGAATTCACCAACCGCAGCTCCAGCAAATGGAGCGTAGAATTGCATTGGAGCAGGATCAGAAGCGTTAGCCGCAACTACTACTGTATAAGCCATTGCACCATTTTCTTCTAACGTACGAACAACGTTCGCTACCGTAGACCCTTTTTGAGCAATTGCTACATATATACAGAACACAGGTTTTCCTGCATCATAAAATTCTTTTTGATTAATGATTGTATCTAACGCAACTGTTGTTTTACCAGTTTGACGGTCACCAATGATTAACTCACGTTGTCCACGTCCAATTGGAATCATCGCGTCAATTGCTTTGATACCTGTTTGTAAAGGCTCAGTAACTGGCTGACGGTAGATTACACCCGGAGCTTTACGCTCTAAAGGTAATTCATAAGTCGTTCCTTGAATTGGTCCTTTACCGTCAATAGGATTTCCTAAAGTATCGATAACACGACCTAACATGCCTTCACCAACTTTAATAGAAGCAATACGTCCGGTACGTTTTACCGAAGAGCCTTCGCTAATACCTATACTTGCACCTAATAATACGGCACCTACGTTGTCTTCTTCCAAGTTTAATACAATTCCTTGTAAACCTGTTTCAAATTCAATCAACTCACCTGATTGAACTTTAGATAAACCGTAAATACGAGCGATACCATCACCTACTTGTAATACAGATCCAACTTCTTCTAATTCAGCTTCCGATTTGAAACCTGATAACTGTTGTCTTAAGATTGCAGATACTTCTGCCGGTTTTACTTCTGCCATTTTTATATTGTTTGAATAATATTTATTGTTTTATTTAGATAGGTTTACTAACATTTTTCCGGATGTAAGATATACACTATCACCGGAAGAATTATATAATTTACAGCTAAATGTGTTTTTATATTTTATATTTAAATTATTAAAAGCTGAATATTCAAATACATCCGTTATATTAAATGACGATGTTATTGTTTGGATAGATTTTCCATTATTAGGATTTACTGTATACCACCAAATTCCTGCATTATCTTTAACGCTAATATTAATACCGCATGTTTCAAATAAACTTCCCGAAGTAGAACGGGCATAATTATGATTTCCTTTTTTCAGATAATTTCTAAAAAAACCTTCGCTAATAGGCGTAGTAGTTTCATTTGTGCTATCCTTTTTAGTTATGATAAATACATTTTGTCCGCCATTATTATAATAGTTCACAACTTTAGAATAGTAATTGGGTAAAGACGGTTGAATATTCAACCCTCCAGAAGAAGCATACCATGTTCCAATGGCAGGGACGGTATAATTATAAGCTGTTGTTGTATAAGTTGGAGGATAGGCTAATATAAATTGTATCGATTCAGGTGTGGAAGAAGTTAGAGTTGTTGTTAAAGTAGAAGATGTAGTGGCCGATGATTGATCAGGAGCATCATCTTCTTTCTTTTTACAAGAAAAAAGGGATACTATAGACACTATCATTAATATTTTAGAAATACAGTTCAACTAGTTTAATGCTTTGTTTGTTAATTCTTTTTTCATATTAGATAACTGACGAGCAACTGATTTATCTAATTGTTTATCGCCAATTTTTAAAATAAATCCTCCAATAATATTAGCGTCTACTTTCTCTACTAATTCAACTTCTCCGCTTAATTGAGATTTTACTAAATCCAATGCTTTTTGTTTTGTAGCAGCATCTAAGCCATTGGCCGATGTTACAACAGCCGTTAAAATATTTTTATGAGAGCGATATTGCTCAACAAAACTTGATGCCATTTCCGGAATAACTGACTCTCTTCTTTTTGAAGCCACAATAGTTAAAAAACCATCTGTGATAGAGTTAAATTTTCCTTCAAATACAGCTTTAATCACAGCAATTTTTTTGTCTGAATTGATTATAGGGCTATTTAAAAAAGTAATAAATTCTCTGGAGTTTTCGCAAACCGCTTTCACTTGTAGCATATCAGCATAAACAGCCTCCAACTGACCTTTCTCAACTGATAAGTCAAGTAATGATTTAGCGTATCTTGTTGCAACTATCATGTTTAGTTAAGGTTTACGTCTTTCATTAAATTGTTTACTAATGCTTTTTGTTTATCATCACTTGATAATTCGCTGCGTAAAATTTTCTCAGCAATTTCAATAGATAAAGTTGCTACCTGATTTTTTAATTCAGCAACAGCCGCATTTTTTTCGTTTGTGATTTGCTCACGAGCAGATGACATAATACGATCCGCTTCAGCTTGAGATTTAGCTTTTGCTTCAGCAATAATAGCATCTTTAGTATCACGAGCTTCTTTTAATAAGTTATCACGTTCGGCACGAGCCTCTGCTAAAATCTTTTCATTGTTGGATTTTAACTCCCGCATATCGTTTAAAGCGTTTTCAGCGCTTGCTAAAGCATCTTCAATTCCTTTTTCACGAGTTTTGATTGCAGTTAAAATTGGTTTCCAAGCAAATTTGCCTAATAACACTAATAATAAGACAAACGTAATAGTTGTCCAAAATATTAAACCAACTGCTGGTTCGATTAAACTTGCTAAAATAAATAAGTTCATTTTATATTGTTTTTAGTTTTACTCTTTTTGTTTACCAAATAAAAATAATTTAAACCAAAGCCATTACCAACCGTAATAGCTTTGGTTTGTTTGTTGAAGATTACTTCGACATTAAAGCAACTACCACACCGAATAATGCAACACCTTCTACAAGGGCTGCAGCGATGATCATAGCTGTTTGAATTTTCGAAGTAGCTTCTGGTTGACGTGCAATGGCATCCATTGCGTGTCCACCAATTTGTCCGATACCGATACCAGCGCCTATTACTGCTAAGCCTGCTCCGATTGCTGCGATACTACCTGTCATTTTTCTTTGTTTTTATTGGTTATTATTAATCTTAAATTCTTAGTGTCCTGCTTCCATAGCTTTATCATCGCTATTATGGGCTCCGTCTTCATTATGATCAGCAACTGCCGAGCCAATAAATAAAGCGGTTAACATGGTGAATACATATGCCTGTAAAAATGCTACTAAACATTCTAGTACATCAATAAATAAAGCAAATGCAACCGAAACCGGAGCAATATAAATAGTTTTGAATACAAATATCAACCCTACTAAAGATATGATAATAATATGTCCTGCAGTCATGTTAGCAAATAAACGCATCATTAAGGCAAATGGTTTAGTTAAAATCCCTACAACCTCAATTGGAATTAAAATTGGCCAAATTGCTTTTGGTGCATGAGGTAAAAAAATATGAGACCAGTAATTTTTGTTACCGTTGATATTAGTTACAATTAAAGTAGCAACTGATAATACTAAAGTGAAGGCAATATTTCCTGTTAAGTTAGCTCCAATTGGAATCATACCAAACACGTTATTAATTAAAATCATAAAGAAAACCGTCAATAAATAAGGAACAAATTTTTCTGATCCATGTCCAATATTTCCTTTAGCAATATCATCACGAACAAAAATAATTAAAGGCTCAAAGAAAGATTGTTTTCCTTTTGGTGCTGATGTAACACCTTGTGTTTTGTATGCTTTAGCAATAGAAGTAAATATCCATAAAATAACGATGACAGATATAAACATTTGAGTCACGTTTTTAGTAATAGAAAAATCCAATGGACTAGCATTAGATACACTTACTTCTTTTTCTTCTATAGTTGGAGTAATATATTGTCCATATTCATTTGGAAATTCATTCGCAAAATATATTTTTTCGTCAAACATAACGTAACGCTCGCCATTTTTCTCAACTACTACTTTTCCTTCATTATCATGATGAAATTCAGAAGACATGAAAAATGCAATACCATTATTACCTTTTAAAATAATTGGCAATGGTGCTGATACAGCATCGTGTCCTTCTCCCCAAAAATGCCATGAGTGAGAATCAGATACGTGTTCAAGCGCAATAGCCGAAATATCAATAGGTCCATGTGCTTCGCCGGATTGATGACCATGTTCTGACGACTCAACATGAGTTTCTTCCGATTCATGTTCCTGAGGTTCAGATGCCGATAAATGATTTGAAACCCCAATAAATAGGGAAAATATCAATAAAAAGATACTTGTAAAGCGTTTGTATGTATTAATTTTACTAGTCATTACGAAAAAAGGTATTTGTAAGCTTTAAAATTCGGGTGCAAATGTAGGGATAAATTGACAAAAGCGAAACTTTTTTTTGAATTTTAGACAAAGAATATACTGAACTCGCTAAAAATTATCTTCAAATGTTAAAACACTACATAATCCTGAGGATTAATAGCAAATCCGTTATACCATAACTCAAAATGTAAATGCGGGCCATTACTATTTTCACCTGTGTTTCCAACAACCCCTATCGGCTCTCCCGCTTTTACATAATCCCCGGTTTTTTTAGTAATTGTCGACTGGTGTTTATATACACTCGTTAAGTTATTACCATGCTGAATTTGAATCACATAGCCATCATCGGTTGTGTATCCTGAAAAAATAACCGTTCCATCCAAAGTGGCTTTCACCAATTCATTCTCTTTAGATACTATATCTGCTCCAAAGTGTTCCTCTTTTATATTGTAAGAAGTAGTGATTACGCCTTTCAAAGGAGTAAAAAAGAAAAAATTACTCAATGCGTTAATCTTATTAGCAGATACTTTATCACTTGTAGATTCTAATTGATTGGTTTCTATATCATTACGCAATTTTAAATCCTGTTCACTTGGTTTTATATCAATTTTAGCATATTTCCCAGTAGAATCTTTAGCGGGTTTTGTCGTTCTGCCCTCCGTTTTTCCTGAAAACACATTGAGCAAATTATTAATATACCAGTCTCTGGCCGACAAGGTGTTTTCTAAAGAATCAGCTTTTGCACTCAATAAAATAATATCCTTTCTGTCATTTACATTTCCGTAGCCGGGAATGTATTCACGAAAGGGAGTAAATGCAACTAAACTAATCACGATAGTTGTCATAACAATAGTAACAGCACCTAGTAGAATAATTAACCCCAAAGGGGAAAGACGCAAAGAAAATTTTTCGGCAAAAGAATCATCGTTTAATATTACCAAACGGTATTTATTCCGTAATTGATCGGTAAATATTTTCCAACGACTATTTTTGGTTTCAGGCATACGTACGATACAAAAATATACTAAATTTACGATTTTGACGTTATTACCTTATTTTTGCATACTATTTTTTGAAGCCCTTTATTAAATATATCATAAGTTGTATTGTTTTATGTATTCTGTTATCAGGATGTAAAACCAACAAAAATACTTTTATTCATAGAGGTTATCATAACTTAACTGCCCGGTTTAATGGTTACTATTATGCTACAGAAAGCATTAAAGAAGGCGAAGATAAAATCAGGACGTCCTATAAATACGATTACGACCGGCTACTTCCTGTATTTTTAGTGCCTAGTAACGAAACGGCAAAAGCTACTTTCCCTGAATTTGACAAGGCTATTAAAAAATCATCTAACTGCATTCAGCGTCATACTATAAAAGATAAAAAGAAAGGAACTGAAATTACTACTGCCGGCAGATGGATTGATAATAACTGGAATGTAATTGGTATTTCTCATTTTTATAAGCGTGAATTTTTTTCGGGGATAGAAGCATTTGAATATGTCATTAGAAGTTATAAATCAAGAGATAAGTACAAGGCCTTAATATGGTTAGCCAGATCATATAATGAAATTGGCGCTCCTTCTCAGGCTGAACCGGTGATTGGTGTATTGAAGGAAGATAAAAAAATATCCAAATACGCAAAAAAAGAATTGCCCGCAGTTCAGGCCGACTACTACTTAAAACGAGGCATGTATAAAGAAGCAGAAGCCGCATTAATCAATGCATTAAAAGGTGGAGAATCTAAAAATAAAAATGCATTTTCTGATTTTATGGCTTTACTTAAAAGTCGCCCTTCTAAAAAAACACGGGCTCGTTATTCATTTATTTTAGCACAACTATACGAAGAGAAAAAAGAAAACAGAAAAGCTATTCAATATTATCAGAAAGTTATTTCTTTAAAACCTGATTACGATTTGGTATTTAATGCAAAAATTAAACAAGCACGTTTGTATGATCTTAAATCAGGCAACATTGCAAAAGTTAAACGAGAACTTTTAAAAATGACACGTGATGTTAAAAACACTGAGTATTTGGATGTTATTTATTACACATTAGGTGAAATCAGTGAACGAGAAAAAGATGAAAACCAAGCCATTGTTAATTACAAATTATCTGTAAAAAACAGCACACAAAACCCTAAACAAAAAGCTTTATCCTACTTAAAATTAGGAGAAATTAGTTTTGAGCAAGCAAACTATACAGCTGCCGGTGGATATTATGATAGCACTATGATTACATTGCCCAAAGATTATAAAGATTATTTGGTAATTAGCAAGCGTAAAGAAACGTTAGAAACATTAATTGGTTACATTAAAACTATACAACGCGAAGACAGTTTGCAATATGTTGCAAAAATGAACGAAACCGACAGAACTCGTTTTATAGAAAAAATGATTAAAAGAATAGAAGAAGAAGAGGAAAGGAAAAAAGAAGAACAGGAAGCTTTACAAGCACAAAACGATAATCCAAATTACAACCCAAATGGTGTTCCTAATAACGGAATGCCAAACATAGGCAACGGACAAAAGGGTGATTGGTACTTTTATAACCAGACAACTTTAAGTTTTGGATTAAATGACTTCATTAAAAAATGGGGAAACCGTAAATTGGAAGATAACTGGAGAAGAAGTCAAAAAGCATTAACATTTGAATCTCAATCAAATACTCCTGATGATTCTATAGCCCAAAATTCTGTGGCTCCTAAAAACACAACTGCTAAAGACAAAAAATCGGTAGAATATTATTTAACAGATTTGCCATTAAACGATTCTTTATTAAAAAAATCAGATAAAACTATTATTGATGCTTATTATAATTTAGCGAGTACTTATAAAGAAGAATTAAATAATAATAAAAAAGCTATTGCAACTTTTGAAGAGTTGAACAAACGATATTCCGATCATAAATACAAACTATCCACCTACTTTCAATTATATCGAATTTTTACATCCGTCAAAAATCAATCACAGGCTGATTATTATAAAAACAAATTATTAAATGAATACCCAAATAGTGAGTATGCGCAAATTATAAAAAACCCAAAATACATTGCTGATAAAAATGCTCAAAAAGGCGAAGTAGAATTGTTTTACACGGATACATACAACGAATATATCGCCAGTAATTTTACAGGTGCATATAACAAATGTTTAGAATCTGAAAATAAATTTGGGAAAAATGATTTTGCAGGAAAATTCGCATTTATTAAAGCCATGTGTATTGGTAAATTAAAAGGGGCAGATTCATTAGAGATGGCATTAAAGAAAGTACAAGTATTTTATCCAAAAGATCCTGTAACAAAACAAGCGCAAGATATTTTAGAGGTTTTATATAATATGAAACATCCTAGCGAAGCTACCGGAGAAGCATCTCTTATTAATAAAGCAGATACGTTTAGTTTAGACTTAAATGCACAACATTTTGTTGTTGCTATTTATCCTGATGATGCCACCATGGTAAATGATTTTAAAAACTCTTTGTCAAACTATAATACGGATTTTTATAGCAATGAAGATTTAAATACATCAAGCAGTTTATTTGGAAGTTCAGAACAAGTTACAATTATTAAGACATTTAAAAATGCTCAAAGCGCACTTGAGTATATTGACAATTTAAAAAAAGATAAAACTGTATTTAGCGGCAAAATAAAAGTTGAATCTTTTATCTTGATGGCAATATCTGCGGATAATATCCCTAGATTATTTAGAAAAAAACAAGCAAGCTATTACCAACCTTTTTATGATGATCATTATAAATTACAGAAGTAATTTTATATATTCGTAAATCAAAAAAAAGACTATGTTTCAAAAAGTAAATAAATCTTCAGCTATTGATAGTGCTTCCATCAATTTAATTGGTAACGGCACAACTATTACCGGCGATATTAATTCTAATGGCGACGTAAGGATTGATGGCACTTTAAAAGGAAATCTATCCATCTCAGGTAAATTGGTTGTTGGTTCCTCCGGAAACATAGAAGGTAATATTGTTTGCCAAAATGCCGATATCTCAGGTGAGATTCACGGAAAAGTAACTGTAAGCGAATTGCTATCCTTAAAAGCCAGTGCTAAACTATTAGGCGATATTGTTACAGGAAAAATATCCATTGAACCAAGCGCAACATTTACAGGTACTTGCAACATGGGCGCTGTTGTAAAAAATATAACAAATGCCAAAGAAAAACGAGAACCCGCAACCCAAACCGCTTAATGCTTATGCAAAATACAGTGCACTTGGCATACAAATGGCGCTTATTATTGGCGGTGGATGTTATGGTGGTTTTAAATTAGACGAGTACTATAAAAATATCACGCCCGTTTTTACAATCATTTTGAGTTTGGTTTCTATTGGTTTAGCTATGTATATTGTGCTGAAAGATTTTATTAAGCCGGGCAAGTAAAAAAATTAAAACCACATAGAAATATAGAATTGCAGATTTATAAGGTAAATATAGAAACCTGTGCTTTTACACAGAGCACTATGTGCGAGAAACGAAGCTTCAACTAGTCATTCTTTATGCACAAAGTTCAACTATGTACCTATGTGGTTAAAAATAAAATGCAGAAACAAAAAAGGACTTGTGGTTTAATTTACCCTTAACAAAATCATGCAAAATCAAAAAAAATATTACTTTCAATTTATTACTGTATGTCTTGGTGCACTTCTTGTGTCATATGGATTAAGTCAAATTCCAAATCGTTATTTCAATACTAATCATTTTTGGATTCCAACTTTGTTTTTTGCATTGAGCACTTTAGGGGTAAATGCACTACTTACTAAAGGTGACAAACAATCAAAAGAATTTGTTTTTAAAACATTGGCAATGAGCATGGCTCGTTTACTAGTATGTATGATATTTGTCTTTGTATATTCTCTTATTAATAAGCCTCAAGCATTAGCCTTTACATGTCATTTTATGATACAATATTTAATTTTTACCATATTTGAAATATCTTTTTTACTCAAATACATTAAACAAGCCAATTAAAAATATATAAAGCCTATCAACCTTTTAACGAGTTTATTTTATCTAATAATATCTACATTTACTTTTATTAAATTAAAAAACATGAAACACTTATTTATTACTTCCCTGGCGGTTTTTGCTCTTTCATTTGGCAACGCCCAAACCCAGGCTCCGTATCAAGCGCCTTTAACTAATGTAAAAGGTAGCGAATATAAATTTACAGTTGTAAAAAGTTTAGATGCCACTGCGGTTCAAAATCAAGGACAAACAGGCACTTGTTGGTCATTTTCATCCTTGTCATTTTTTGAAAGCGAATTAATCAGAATGGGAAAAGGGAAAGACTTTAATTTAGCAGAAATGTTTATTGCCCGTAAAGCTTACCCGTTAAAAGCGGATAACTACATAAGAATGCATGGTAGAGCAAATATGGCTGAAGGCGGCGGATTTTCAGATGTAATTAATGTCATTCGTAGATATGGAATGGTTCCGGAAGAAGTTTATACCGGAAAGAAAAATCCAAAAGAACAACACAATCACGCTGTATTAGAAGCAACAATTAAAGGTATTGTTAGCGCTGTGGCAGATGATAAAAACAGCAAGATCGATTTCGATGCTATGCACCAAGCAGTAGAAAGTACTTGTGATGCATTTTTAGGGAAAGTGCCTGAAAAATTTACATACAAAGGAAAAGAATATACTCCAAAAACATATGCTGAAGCTACAGGTATTAATCCTGATGATTATGTATTTTTAACATCATTTACGCACCATCCTTTTTATAGCAAATTTACATTAGAAGTTCCGGATAACTGGAATTGGGATCAAATGTATAATTTGCCATTAAACGAATTACAAGAAGTGATGCAAAGCTCCATTAATAATGGTTTTACATTTGCCTGGGCATCTGATGTAAGCGAAAAAGGATTTCGTTTTAAAGATGGTTTAGCTATTGTTCCTGAATTAGCAATCGCTGATATGACTGATGCTGAAAAAGCAGACCTAGTGAAAAAACCTCATACTCAATTTAAAGTAACACAAGAGAATCGTCAGTTAGCCTTTGATAATTACGAAACACAGGATGATCATGGAATGCATGTTGTTGGCTTAGTAAAAGATCAAAACGGAACATCGTATTATGTTGTAAAAAATTCATGGGGAAAAGACAGAAATGAATGTGATGGTTATTTTTATGCATCAGAAAGCTATGTGTTATATAAGACAACGAGTATTATGTTACACAAAAAAGCAATACCTGCAGCCATTGCAAAAAAGTTAGGAATTGTTCAGTAAATAATAATTTGTATCATTTTATTAAAGACTGTCTCAAAAAGACAGTCTTTAATATTATCAAGTTAATATGTACATAAATTTATTTCATATCATAAAAACAATTCAGCAACTTAAAAGAGTTAAAATAAACTAATTAAGACTCCTTCGTGAAAAACTTTCGTTAAAGAGCTTTATTTTTATACTAATTTTGAGAAAATATTAATTTGTAATGGAGGAAAATACATCGAACGAAAATCGTAAAAAATCAGGCTTACTGTGGATTTTAATTGCGCTACTAGCAATTACTAATGGTGTAACATTTTTTATGTATTTGCAGGAAAAAAATAAAGCTGCAACTGAAGTTGTGGTGAAGGAACAAGTTATTGTAGAGCGCGATAATGTAAAAGGTGAGCTATTGCAATTACAAAAAGATTATGGCAATTTACAAACCAACGATAAAGCTTTACAGGCAGAAATTGATGCTAAAAAAGCAGAAATTGCTCAACTGTTGGAAGATGCAGAAAAACATAAAGGTGATGCCTATATCATTTCTAAACTAAAAAAAGAATCAGAAACTCTTCGTCAAATTATGAGAGGATATGTAAGAACAATTGATTCTTTGGGAACTTTAAATAAAACATTGGTTGTAGAAAAAAATAATGTATTAAAAGAATTGGATAATGAAAAAGGTAAAACAACCACTTTAAATAAAGAGAAAGACGAATTAAAAGCTACCATACAAAAAGGATCCATACTAACCTGTTTTAATATTACAGCAAAAGGAGTTAAGTTTAAAAATGGCGGCAAGAAAGAAAGTGAAACCACAAAAGCATCTCGTACACAAAAAATTAAAGTATCCTTTTCTTTAGGAGAAAACAAACTTGCCAAACCGGGAGAAAAAACTGTTTTCATTCGAATTGTAACTCCTGACGGAAAAGAAATGGCAAAAAACTATGACGATAATTACCGTTTCTCATTTGACAAATCGAGCGGATATTTTGCAGGCAAACAAAGTTTAAACTATGCTAATACAGAAATTAGCGGTGTTACATATTGCGAAGGAAAAGATGAGTTAGTTCCCGGCAATTATATTATTGAAGTAGCATGCGAAGGTGTAATTATTGGTAGCACAAGTTTAAGATTAGATTAATTTTTGTGCTTATACTTTTGTTCTTTAATAAGTAAACATATTGTTTCGAGTTCAAAAACTATTTTTTCTAATTCTACCTTAATAAAATAACTGTTTTCATTAACATTAAAATCAGTTGAATTAAGGCATGCTTTTACAGCGGCAAAAACAGGTAGTTTGTGTGTGTGTTTTGGTTGTTCAATGTGTATGATTATCCATTCTATAATATGCGAAATCAATTCAAAATAATTTTCTAATACTTGAGTGGGGATTCTGTCTTTATCAGTTTCCTGAATAGCTAAGGCAACGGAAGTAATTTCTCTGGCCAAACGAATATTAACTCCTGCTATTGCAAAACTAAAGTCCACCTGCTGTTGTATATGCTCAGGCTCTTCCACCATTCTTTGTACAGATGCAAAAGCATCATTATTAGCCGCCTCTGCCATTCTTCGATGCTTATGCCACGATTCTTCAGCTGGCAATTTCTTGGTATAAAACTTAATGACCTGCAATAAATAATTTTTATTTTTTAGTATAGCATTTACCGCTAAAACCGGGAATCTTTTCTTTTCCCATACAGGCCAAAATACATAACTTACAATCACTGCTAAAAGTGCCCCTATTAAAGTAGATAATACTCTCCATCCTATTAGTTCCCATGATCCTTGTTGTGAAATTTGCATTAATACAACCATCATAATCGTTACAAAAAACACCCCTACCTTGTAATTATTTCTTAAAAAATAAGCCACAAAAAATGATACGATAACTAACATTCCAACAAAAACCTCATGAGGCAAAGGCAATAACATAACAATGCCTCCTAATACAATTCCCGCAACTGTTCCTATTGTGCGTTCCATTCCCTTTTTTTTGGTAGCTCCAAAATAGGGTTGTATTACTATAAGCATAGTTAAGGCAATCCAATGTCCATGATTTATATTAAAAAACTTAAATACAAAAACTCCAATGCAAAGACCAATAGAAACTCTGAGTGCATATGT
>JAEUTR010000199.1 GCA_016787365.1 Bacteroidia bacterium | reverse complement strand
CTGAACTTTTTTTTTCAGAACATAAAATAGATAAGCAATCAATAGATTGTCTGATTTTTTGTTCCGAATGCTATGATTTTATTGCTCCGACCAGTAGTTGTATTTTGCAAAATAGGTTAGGTTTAAGTAATACTACAGCTTGTATTGATATGCCATATGGCTGTAGTGGTTATGTTTATGGTTTGGCTATGGCAAAAAGCTTCGTAAATTCAAAAATTGCAAAAAATATATTATTCATTACGGCAGATACATCTACTAAAACTTTATCTAAAAATGATTTGGAATTGAGAAGTATTTTTAGTGATGCGGCTTCGGTTACATTAATCAGCGAAAATAATTTTGAAAATATTGGAGATTTTGTTTTTGGAACTGATGGCAGCGGATGGGATAGTATTTATATTTCACGAAGCGCCTTTCAATCACCTATAGACTCTGCCTTTATTGAACAGGAAAATCTTCAAAATGGTAAAATGATAATGAATGGTATGGATATTTTTAATTTTGGGTTAAAAGTAGTCCCTAAATTAGTTTATGATACTATCGAAAAAAATCGTTTAAAATTTGATGATATTGATTTATTTGTATTCCACCAACCTAGTTTATTTTTGCTGGAAACTTTACGAAAAAAAATAAATATACCTGAAGATAAATTTTTTATTAATATTGAGACACATGGTAATACTGTATCAACAACTATTCCTTTAGCATTGAAAGATGCGGAAAAAGAAGGTAAAATAAAGAAGGGAATGACTGTTCTATTAGTTGGATTTGGAATAGGATTCAGTTGGGCAGGGACAATAATTAAAATTTAATTTTATGACACTAGAAGAGTTTACACAAAATTTAGAAAAAGAGTTGGAGGAATTAGAACCTGGAACACTAAAACCCGACACGAGTTACCGCGATTTAAAAAGCTGGAGTTCAATGTACGCTCTTATAATTATTGCTTTTATAGATTTTCATTTTAATATTACTTTAAATGGAAAAGACTTAAAAGCTACAGAAACCGTTAAAGATTTATATGATCTTGTAAAACAAAGAAGTGCATAATAGTATTAAACATATTGCTATGAGAGGACTATCTGTTTGTGTACCAAAACAGATAGAGAAAACCATGGACTATACATGGATCAACCAGGAAGAGCGAATAGCTTTTGCTAAAAACACAGGTATAGAAGAAAGAAGAGTGGCTAGTAGTAACACAACAACATCTGATATGTGTGAAAAAGCAGCAAATGATTTATTTGAAAAATTAAAATGGGAAAGAAATACAATTGATGTAGTAATCTTTGTTTCTCAGTCTCCTGATTATTTTTTACCCGCTACATCTGCTATTTTACAACATAAATTACAATTGCGAAAGGACGTTATTGCTTTTGATATCAATTTAGGTTGTAGCGGATATATATATGGATTATATGTGATTTCTAATTTAATGTCTTCAGGGCAATTTAAAAGAGGATTGTTACTAGCAGGAGATAAATCCACATTATCTACAACATTTAAAGACAAAAGTACATTTCCATTATTTGGAGATGCAGGATCGGCAACGGCTTTGGAATTTGATGTAAATGCATTGCCAACTTTTTTTAATTTATTTACTGATGGAAGTGGATACAAATCTATTATTATAGAAGATGGTGGTGCAAGGAACCATATTTCAGAAAAATCATTTATAACACAAAAAATAGATGAGGGTATTGAACGAGCTCCAAAACATCTTAGTTTGGATGGGATAGAGATTTTTAATTTTGCACTTAAAGAAGTAGCACCAAGTATTAAAAATTTATTTGATATTAGTGGGTTTGAGGATGCTAAAATTGATTACTACGTCTTTCATCAAGCCAACAAATTAATTAATGAAAGTGTGAGAAAAAAATGCAGAATCGAAGCAGAAAAAGTACCCTATTCCATTCAAAAATTTGGTAATACAAGCTCGGCCTCTATTCCCTTAACCATGCTTTATCAATTAAAAAATAAATTAGAAACCAAATCATTAAATTTATTGTTAAGTGGTTTTGGAGTAGGGTACTCATGGGGTAATTGTTTAATTCAAACGAATAATGTAATTTGTACTGATATTATCGAAATTGACTAAATTTAGTTTACATAATTTTTCTGTTTTAATTACGGGTGCTTCATCCGGTATAGGTCGTGCATGTGCCATAGAAGCTTCGTCGTTAGGAGCTAATTGTATT
>JAEUTR010000169.1 GCA_016787365.1 Bacteroidia bacterium | reverse complement strand
AAAATTAACCTTTCACAAAAACATAGACAACTCTTATGCTAACGTTGCTTCAAGAATCTGTTTATATGAAAAATTTTCTTTTCAATTTTTCTACATAAGACATTCGATGATTGTATATTAAAATTACAAACCCTATTTATTAAGTCAACCTGCCAGGTTGAATAGTGTAAAAAAGTACGATTTCGTTGCCAAAAATTAACCTTTCACAAAAAAAAATGCAAACATGATTTTTTATTGATTTTTTGGTTATAATTTTGAATTTGTGAAATTGATTTTGTGCTATGGAATTTAATACAATCTATCATGTTTTTAATCATGCTAACGCCTATGACAACCTATTTGATGATGACTCGAGTTACGATAGGTTTTTAACAAATTGCAAGATCCATATATTACCTGTTGCCGAGATACTTGCCTATTGCTTAATGCCAAATCATTTTCATCTGCTTATTAAAACTAAAAGTGAGTCAGAAATACTAAAACACATTGACGCTGTCAATTTAAAAAATACTCAAAGACAAAGAGGCTTTGCCCATGTAAGACTCAAGCCGGAAATTAGAAGAGATGCCGGGAAGTACATCATTAAAAGTTTCTCCAATTGCTTTAACGCATATGCCAAATATTTCAATATCAGGAATAACAGGAAAGGCTCACTGTTCCTAAAAAACTTTAACAGAAAGAAAGTTTGGGAAATCTCTTATTTGAAGAAATTGTATTTCTATATTCATATCAACCCCATAAAACATCAATTCAGAAGAAAATTAGAAGATTGGCGATACAGTTCATTCAAGCATATAATCAACAATTCGAGCGACATTCTGAGTCTTCAATATCTTCATCTTGCATTTAAAGATGTTGAAGATTTTAAATCAAGTCTAATTGATTATCAATCAGGAAAATATCCTGATGTAGATATCGATGATATACCTACTTATTTCAAATCCTTCAACGTAAGATTTTAACTAAATTATCTTGTAACTTATTAGGTATTTGCTGGAGATTTTACAACCTGGCAGGTAATTTTAATTGTAATTAAAATACTTTTTCAAACGAACTTTTATTGAAAGTGCAATTTTAGCTAATGAAACAGTGATTATTTTTATTATTCAACCTGGCAGGTTGACTTAATGCTCTATAACTATCAAGCTTTTTTAGGTTTAAAGAAATTACTTTTTCAAACAATCTTTTATTGAAAGTGCAATTTTAGCTAATGAAATAGTATTTATTTTTATTATTCAACCTGGCAGGTTGACTTAATGCTCTATACCTATCAGGCTTTTTTAGGTTTAAAGAAATTACTTTTTCAAACGAGCGTTTATTGAAAGTGCAATTTTAGCTAATGAAATAGTATTTATTTTTATTATTCAACCTGGCAGGTTGACTTAATCATCTAAATTAAATGCTCATTAAAAACAATTCCATACCCTTCCAACTCCTCTAACACGGGTTCATAAATTTCTTTAGATACAGGTATTAACACGCCCCTTGATTGTATTTTGTTTTCAACGATAAGTTTGCAACCAATTGCCAATGGTAATCCTACTGTTTTGGCCATCGCCGTGCGAACATTTGTTTCACCTTTCAAAACCAAATTTGAATGTATTGTAGAACTTTGGCCATTTAACTCAAAATCGATGTTGTGCTGCATGACTACCAAATCTTTGTCTTCTGCCTGAAGTACCCATTTCGATTTTAACAATTCTTCTAATATTTGAGCCGATGTACCTTTGCTTAATGGCAGTTTCGAATCTGAAAAAAATCCAAGCCAGTCGAAGTTCTTGATAATTGCTGCATCTTTATTAACGTATGTTTCAAAATCACTTTTAAGATCAGAATCACCGGGTAAATACATACGCATCCAGTCAGCAAGTTTGCAATCATTGCCGAGGTCAATTACAAGACTATCATCAGTCATACCTAATGCCACAAACACATGCCATGATTTACAAAATCCAGGTTTGCGAAACGTCCCTCTTAGCATATTGTTTAAATGCGTCAAATGATAAAGATTTTGATACTTCAAGGAATCCCTGTTGGGATAAGCATCCAGATCACCATAACCATCCACGTGAATGGATTCAGCATTTGAAAAAATATTTAAGTAAGATGCAATTTTTGTTTTTCCATCCTCAAGAAACAAAGCCGGTGCTCCCTGGGCAGCCAAAACCACATTACGCGGATTCCAGGAAAATTTGTACTTCCATGGATTATCACCATCATCTTCATCTGCAACTAAGCCACCTGTAAAACTTTTAAAACCCGTTATTTTTCCACCTTTACTACGAATATCATCTAATATTTTCATAGTACTCATATGGTCTATCCCCGGATCAAGTCCCATTTCATTCAGAAAAATCAAACCTTTGCTTTTTATAATTTCAGAATTTTGAATCAGCATGTCTGAAACATAGGAAGCAGTTGCCAGGTGTACAGAATGTTGTATGCAAAGCTCTGCAATTACAGGATGCATAAAGGCCGGCAACATAGAAACTACTAAATTGGATTTTGCAACAACTTGTTCCAATAAACTCTGGTTTGATACATCCATCATTTCAAAAACAGAATCATCTATTTTTGGTAAAGCCTGCTGAGCAAATTGCAAGTCCCTGTCGTAAACCTTTAAAACTAACTGATTAGATCTGCAATACTTATACAGATATTCGATTAAAAAAGTAGCTGATCTACCCGAGCCTATAATAGAAATTTGAGACATTGTGCAAATTTAAGTATTATATGATTAAGGTAGAATTTATAGTTTAGAAGGAGGTAATTCGTGAATAAAGATTGTCAATCCCGGAAAAGACTAACTACAAATGCAAACCAATAATTTTTCAATATATTTTTTTTTGAAAGGTCGTTTTTTGCCAATGAAATAGTACTTTTTCACATTATTCAACCTGGCAGGTTGAATAAATCATTCCATTTAAACGCAGATGCCCTTTAGACTTGCACTATTAAAAAACAAGAATTAAATTTACTTAATTTCTAAAGAACCAGAGAAAGGGGGTGAACTAAGCAGATCCCTAGCTAAATTGCTATTCTGCGTAATAGTCCCTCTTTCTCTTTGGTCTTATGAGCCAGTTAGAATTTTAGGTTTTTAGACCTGTACTAAAGGTAATAGCTTCAGACCGTTGGTTCTCTAGGTTAAATTTTTTTTACTATGGTAAAAGTACACATTGGCGTCGACATTTCCAAGGATTGGATTGACTTCGCAACATTCGACCAAACATTAATGAAGTCTTCATTCACTCAAAGAGTTGAAAACAAAGGGACTTTCATTCGTTCATTTCTAAAAAAGCTGGTTAAAGATCATGCATTAATTCATGTGGTTTTTGAGTATACCGGAGCATATGGTCTAGTATTAGAAAAGGAACTCACCAGGCTTGGGATTACTTACAGTGTTGTTCCTGCTTATGAAATCAAGATGTCATTAGGGATTAGAAGAGGAAAAAGTGAAGTGATTGACGCCATGAGGATAGCAGAATACGCTGCTATTAATGATTATAAGTTAAAGCCGTCTAAAATGCGTCCAGAAAGCATCATTAAAATAAAAGAGTTACTAGCATACAGGTCTCAATTAAGAAAAGTATGCTCAAGCTTTAAAAATAGTTTAAAGGCTCATTCACTCATGATAAAAGAAACCGGATTGAACTCAATTGTAAGTGACATAAAAAAGCAAATACAAGCGTTTGAAAAAAAAATAAAGGATATTGAGTCTCAAATCCACGAAATAGTTCAGACTAACAAAGATCTAAATACAAACTATCAACTCCTGTTATCAATTAAGGGAGTTGGTAAATTGATTGCTTATTACATGCTTGTTGTAACTGACAATTTTACGCGATTTAATGACCCCAGAAAATTTAATTGTTACTCAGGATTAGCACCATTTGAACATACTTCAGGGAGCTCTGTCAGAGGTAAAACAATGACGCAAAGCCTGGCAAATAAAATGATGAAAACAATTATAAGAAATGGCGTAAACAGTGCCATAATGTATGATCCTCAATTAAAAACATATTATAAAAGAAAAACAGAAGAAGGTAAATCTAAAAACATTGTAAAGAATGCAGTTGCTTGCAAAATGGTTTATAGAATGTTTGCTGTAATTAAAAGACAATCCCCTTTTATTTTATTAGCAAATTAATTTGGATAAGTCTTAGAATACGCAGAATTTCTCTAATCACTTTTAGAGAATTATCAAATGAGTGACTCTATTTTTTCGAACTATCCGCACCAGGCGGAAGAATTCGCTGAACGATTCGCAGAAATTGTGCAGAATTCGCTGACAGTTTGCGGTGTTTTTTATGAAACTGCACTTTTGGCACATGAAACTATACTTTTTCACACTATTCAACCTGGCAGGTTGAATTAAATGAATAATCAACTATCTTTGTTTAAGTGTTAAAACTCAATAAAAATAAAACTAATATATTTAAATATTTATACTTCGGACCAATAATATTTCTAATTATTGTCTTAACATTTTCCTACTTTAAATCTGGCATAAATTTGTACCTTATAATTGGCTCTGCGGCAGGTATATTCTTTGCACAATTTAG
>JAEUTR010000165.1 GCA_016787365.1 Bacteroidia bacterium | reverse complement strand
AAGATACTGAAGAAGCCAGATTGTTTAAAGAAACAATTCGCTCAATTGTTAATGATTTACCTCAGGATCAAAAAGAAGTAGTTATCATGAGAACATATTATGATATGAGTTTTAAAGAAATTGCAGATATAACAAATGTATCCATTAATACGTCGTTGGGTAGAATGCGTTATGCTTTAATAAACTTGAAGAAAATGTTAGAAGAAAAAAATGTTGAAATATATATTTAATCTGTTTGTTGTTTGTGTTTGGTTTTTTGTTCAAAATCCCTTAAGGCTCACCTTAAGGGATTTTAATTTTTAAATAATTCTCCAAAAATAAAAAGCCATAAAAATGTGATTTTTTATGGCTTTTTATTTATAAATACATGATTATAAAATCAACATTGCATCACCGTATGAATAGAATCGGTATTTTTCCTTAATGGCTTCTTTGTATGCTTTCATAATTAAATCATATCCTCCAAAAGCAGCAACCTGCATTAATAATGTAGATTCTGGCATATGAAAATTTGTAATCATACAATTTGCAACAGAAAAATCATATGGAGGAAAAATAAATTTATTTGTCCAGCCTTGGTAAGGATTTACATGTCCGGTTGTAGATACAGAAGATTCTAATGAGCGCATTACTGTAGTTCCAACGGCGCATACTTTTTTCTTTTTGTCTTTTCCTTCGTTTATTATTTTACAAGCTTCTTCGGTAATAATAGCTTCTTCACTATCCATTTTATGTTTGGTTAAATCTTCAACTTCAACCATTCTAAAAGTACCTAAGCCAATATGTAGCGTAATATTTGCATAATTAACGCCTTTAATTTCTAAACGTTTTAATAATTCACGGCTAAAATGTAATCCGGCAGTAGGAGCAGCCACAGCACCTTCGTTTTTAGCAAATACGGTTTGATAACGCTCTATATCACTTTCTTCAACAGGGCGTTTTATGTACTTTGGTAATGGAGTTTCTCCTAAATCGTATAATGCTTTTCTGAACTCATCATAAGGACCATCAAATAAGAAACGTAATGTTCTTCCTCTGGATGTTGTATTATCTATTACTTCAGCTACAACATTATCATTTTCACCAAAATATAACTTGTTACCAATACGTATTTTACGTGCAGGATCAACCAAAACGTCCCACAAACGACTTTCAGCATTTAATTCACGTAATAAAAAAACTTCGATTTTAGCACCTGTTTTTTCTTTATTACCATACATACGTGCAGGAAAAACTTTGGTATCGTTTAAAACCATCACATCACCATCATCAAAATAGTTGATGATGTCTTTAAATTTTTTGTGAGTAATTTTTCCGGTAGCACGATCAACAACCATTAGTTTGCTTTCGTCACGATTTTTTGCCGGGTGTTCTGCCAATAATTCTTTTGGCAGATTAAATTTGAACATGGATAGTTTCATCTGTTATAATTTTAATATAAGACAGAATGAAATAGGCTAGAGAGCCATTTCATAATCTTACGGGATTAAATATTTAGTCTGCGAAATTAATCCACCAAAATGCCTTTTACACAAATCCACTATAATAATAAACAAATGATAATCAGATAGTTAAATTTTACAATTTAACATAATATTAATTATAGATATTTTTGGACGTCGATTATGGTAAATTTTTAGTATTAAAACTCATCTATTGCAAGTTTACCAACTAATGATCCGATGGCAATTCCCATGCCTCCCATTCGTACAGCACAAACTACATTAGGCGTTATTTTTTTTATAATAGGCTTTTTTTCATTACCCACACCCATAATACCGCACCAACGTTGTTCAATTTCAAATGAATTATCCGGTAAAATAACAGTTTCTAAGAGTTTATTTAAATGAGTATGTATACTGGTATTTAATTCAAAATCTGTACTGGTTTCTTTTTCAAAATCCAGATTTCTACCACCACCAAATAAGACACGGTTACCAATATTTCGGAAGTAATAAAAACCTTCGTCGTAATGAAACGTCCCTTTAAATTTTAAGCCAGTAATTGGTTTGGTTACTAATACCTGAGCCCTGGCAGGTTTAATATCGGGCAATTTTAATAATTGATTAGCAAAACCATTTGTAGCAACAATTACCCTTTTTGTAGCAATAATTCCTATCGATGTTTCCAGTTCAACTGAGGTTTTAATATCATGTAATTTATTTACCAGTATCGTATTTAAAATAATAACACCCTTGCTTTGAGCCAATGAAATTAGATTTAGCATCATTTTACCGGTATCAATCTGACCTTCTTTTTTATTGAAAATTAAACCACTTATTTTGTTGAACTTAAACAATTTAA
>JAEUTR010000140.1 GCA_016787365.1 Bacteroidia bacterium | reverse complement strand
ATAAATTTGAAATAGATAGTTCTATTGATATTGATAATACAAATATTCCATCGCTTATTACTCAACCCTTCGTTGAAAATGCAATTTGGCATGGATTAATTCCTTTAAGATCTAAAAGAATTGGGGTATTATTAATTAGAGTACTTTTCGACAAAGATTTTTTAATTATCGAGATTGAGGATAATGGTGTAGGTAGACTTTCAGATAAAAAAATATCTGATTCATATGGTATTAAGCTTGTTGAAGATAAACTGAATTATTTAAATAGATTAACTAATTCTATTAATAATTATTTACAGATTATAGATTTGAAAAATGATTTTGGAGAATCTATAGGTACCTTAATTAGAATATATTTGGAAAATGAAAAATCTTAAAATCAAATCAATAATTGTTGATGATGAGGATCATAATCGGGAGGTTTTAAAAAAACTTATAAATATGTATTGTCCCGAACTTATTGTTATTTCAGAAGCTAATTCTACAGAAACGGCATTTGCTATTATAAATGATTTAAAGCCTGAATTAATATTTCTTGATGTTAAAATGCCGGACAAGAATGGATTGGAGCTATTAAAAATGTTCGATAAATTAACTTTTGAAGTTATTTTTGTAACTGCCTATAATGAATTTGCAATAAATGCGTTTGATTTTAACGCAATTGGTTATGTTTTAAAACCTGTAGATCATAATAAACTTATTAATTCAGTTAATAGGGCAATTAGTATAATTAATTCTAATCATGTTAATGATAAATTAGAATATTTTTTTGATTGTTATGATGATGATTTTAAAGTAATCAAGAAAATAAAAATATTTAATAATAATAACGCAGTGTTATTAAATGTAAATGAAATTGTATCAATTGTTGGTGAGGATGACGGTGTGTTAATTAAAATGAATGATAATAGAAGTTATTATACTTCAAAAAATATTCTCGACTTTGAAAAAATATTAGCAAAAATTAGTTATTTTATTAGGATAAATAGGAGTGTAATAGTAAATATTAATTACGTAGTAAAATATAGTAAAGGGGAGAATTGCGAAATATTTTTGTCTAATTTACAATCATTTTCAGTTTCGAAACGAAAGAAGACGGAAATAATTTCAAAAATTACATTGTAGTGTTCCGAAATCCTCTTAAAGTAGTGGTATTAAAAATTTTACAAGTGTTATTTTTGTCTTAACTTTAATTAATCATGAATATGAAATTTTTTTTTACAACTTTTTTATTTTGCTCACTTGTTACGTTTGGTCAAGTACCAAGTTATATTCCAATGAATGGATTACATGGATGGTGGCCTTTTTGCGGCAATGCTAATGATGACAGTGGAAATGGAATTAATGGAACAGTTAATGGTCCAGTTTTAACGACTGATCGCCATGGTTCTTTTAATTCTGCATATTTTTTCGATGGGATTAACGATTATATTGTTGTTAATAATCCTGGTATATTGGGGAAAAGACCTCGCACATTATCTTTTTGGGCCAAAACATCTAATTCTACTGATGAAATTGCAGCAGTGGGATGGGGCCCTGATCAACAAGGCTCAGCCAGAGGTTCTAGATTTTCTGCTGTTTTTAATGTTTTTCAAGCAGGAGTAACAATTGATGCAGCTGATTGTGCTATTACTTATTCAGCTTCAGCTTTTTCCAATAATAATTGGCATCATTACGTCTATCAAATGGATACCGCAGCATTATTGAGTCAAGTTCGGATATATTTTGATGGCAATTTACTAACAAATATAGCTTTTCCATTTAATCAATCTACCTCTATTAATACTATTGATGGTACATTTACATATTTTGGGAAAATAGATTATGTATTTGACTATTTTTTTGATGGCTCTATTGACGACATAGCCATTTGGAATAGAGCTTTGTCATTACAGGAAATTCAAAATCTTTATAATGGAAGTTCTGCATGTAATCTTAGTTCAATTGCCGAACATGGTGATAAGAATATTTTTTTCGAATTATATCCAAATCCTGCAAATGAAAGGTTAATAATCTATATTAAGGATGAGTTTGTTAATTCTAATGATGATGTCGAAGTTAAGATTTATACTATTGATGGTAAGTGTATTGGTAATGAAAAATTAAATATAATAAAATCTAATTTTTCAGAGATTAATATTTCAAATTTTCAAAGTGGAATTTATTTTGTTGAATTAACAGTTAAAAACCTGACTTCAACTCAGAAATTTATAAAAAATTAAATTCTAGATAAATAATCCATCTAAAAAGCACTATTTTAATAGTGTTTTTTTTATTTAACGGATAAAACTTCCAATCGCTAATTCATAACCTTTCAATCCAAAGCCACTGATACTACCTTTGCAATGTTTCCCTAAATAGGAAACATGTCGGTAATCTTCGCGACTAAATACATTACTGATATGAACTTCTATTACCGGTGTTTTAATTCCAGCAATGGCATCTGCAATTGCTACTGAGGTGTGAGTATAAGCTCCCGCATTTAATACAATACCGTCATAACTAAATCCAATTTCATGAAGTTTATTAATTAATTCGCCTTCTACATTGCTTTGATAGTAGCTTAATTCAATATTTGGATACTTTGTTTGTAGAGTTTTGAAATAATCTTCAAAAGATTGAGTACCATAAATTTCTACTTCTCTTTTTCCTAAAAGATTCAAATTTGGACCATTGATTATTGCTATCTTTAACACGTTATTTTATTTTTATTAATTCAAAAATACTCATTACTCTGCAACTTTGGAAATCAAATATTAATGATTTTAAGTACTATCTTCAGGTAGAAAAATCGCTTTCAGAAAACTCAGTCATTTCCTATGAAAGTGATATTCATAAGTTAATGTCTTTTATGGAGATGTTTTACCCGGCAAAAAAACCTTCGGATGTTACGTTGCAGAATTTGCAGGAGTTTTTAAAATATATTTCAGATTTTCATTTTACAGAAACCACTCAGTCTCGTATCATTTCCGGGATTAAGCATTTCTATAAGTTTTTAATTTTAGAAAATTATATTCAAACAAGTCCGGCTGAGTTACTGGAAACTCCTCGGGTGAAAAGGAAATTGCCTGTTTTTTTAAGTGTTGAGGAAATTGATTTAATGCTTTCGTTTATTGATAGAAGTACGCCTGAAGGCGAACGAAATTTAGCCATGCTCGAAACAATGTATAGCTGTGGTTTACGTGTATCTGAATTGATTTCTTTAAAATTAAGTGACTTACATATTAATGATGGATTTATTAGTGTGATAGGTAAAGGTGACAAACAACGTTTAATTCCTATTGGAAAATCTGCCCTCAGGTTAATAGATAATTATTTAACGCATCATCGCAATCATATTAAGATTAAAAAAAATAATGAGGATATGATTTTTTTGAGTAAACGAGGAACTCCTATTACCCGACAAATGGTATTTTATGTGATTAAAGATTTAGCTGAAAAGGCAGGGATTAAAAAACCTTTAAGTCCACATACATTCCGTCATTCGTTTGCAACTCATCTGGTAGAAGGAGGTGCTGATTTGCGTGCCGTTCAAGAAATGTTAGGTCACGAAAGCATAACTACTACAGAGATTTATACGCATTTGGATCAGTATTTTCTTCGCGAAAATATTTTGAGTTATCATCCACGCAATAATTTAAAATAATTTTTGATCTTCAATAAAAGGAGAGAAAATTTTAGGAATTTTTAAATTTAAACCTGTTCGTTTATTAAATTCTGTGGTAAAATAAATTACTAATTCCGGCATTAATTCATGAGTAGGAGTATGCATAAAAAAGTAAATTTCTTCTAAGCCACTGTCAATCCAATGTTTTAAACGCGTAATCCATTCATCCATTCGTTTATAATCTGTTGAATGCAAATCATTAGCTACAAAACGAATAAAAGCTGTTTTGCTGGTCAAGCGTTGGTGTAATACATCTCTTCTTCCGGCTGTATCTGTTAATAATAGTGTGAGGTTATTCTTATAAAAATAATTACAAATATGTTTTAATACAGCTTCGTTTTTAAACCACGATTCATGTCTTAGCTCTATAGCACAACGACTCAGCGCCACTTCATCACAAAAATCTAATAAATCATTGATTTTAGAACTGTCGTAATGAGGTGGCAATTGTAAAAAAGGCATACCTAATTTTTGTTTGAAATACTGATTGGTAGATATGATTTCCCGCATGTAATCTGCATTTTGTTTGATTAATGGAGTATGACTAACAATTTGATTGACTTTTGGACAAAATTTGAAATCACTGGCTGTAATATCCACCCAATGTTCGATGGTATCTCTGTCTAGTGATTTATAGTGTGAAATGTTTAATTCGATACTATTAAATTGCTGACTATAATATTTGGCAACATCTTTTGACTTCGTTTTTTTAGGATAAATTTTTCCAATAAATCCTGCTTCCGACCATATTGGACAACCTACATAAACAGCACATTTATTGGCTTTTGTTCCGCCTAATACCTTTGCTGTACCGGCATGATCTTCCGGTAAAGAAAAATCAATATTTTCAATATTTGAAAGTCTTCCAAATTCCATTACTCTATTAATTCTGTTTGTTCATCGTTATATAAATCTTTCACAGATCCAAATCCAATCACATCCTGCATCACATTTCCTTCTCTTAACTCAACAGCCCTCATTATTTTTTGTTTACCAAATTTATCTTTTAAATCGTATACCACTTTACGTAAATGATCTTTTTTTGTATGGTCTTCAAATAAGTTATACTGAACCATGGTATCATCTAAAAAATGAGATACAGTTAAAGAAATGCTTATAATAGATCTGGTAATGATTTTTTCCGGAGCATTATTATTTTCAAAATCTTCAATACGATTCATAACAGCTTTGTAAATTTCTGCTCCATCTTGTAAAGGAGAGCTCACATTTAAAAAATCGGCCCATTGCTCGCCATTGGCATATCGTACATTAAAAGCTAGTGTATTGGCAAATATTTTACGTTTTACCATACGACGTTCAAGGGTTAAACATAAGGCAATTAATATCTCATTAATACCTTCATAAGATGCTCGTTGTTCTTTATTTAGATGACGCATAGCCTGCATGCTTTTGTAATCATGCTCATTATCTAAATCAATTTCTATAAAATTTAAACGGCAATGCCAGTAAAAACCTACAACGCTTTTTAAAATAGCTTTTAAATTTTCAGGTGATGCGTGACGCATTTGTATGGGGGTTTTAATACCACCTTTATTTAAACGAATCTCCATTTTATCAGCTATACCTGGAAAATCACGGAGTTTTAATCGACCCAAGACAATATCTACATTTTCAGGATTAATAATCACTAAGCCATTTGGTTTTTGAATATCGGAAGCTACTTTTGCTAAAAATGAATTTGGAGCAATACCAATGGAGCATTTAAGCCAATCGCCTACTTTTTCTTGAATGTCCTTTTTTATACTTTTAGCAACCTGTATCACATCTTTATGAATCAATTCATAATTGGTTAAATCAACAACAGCTTCGTCAATACTTTTAGGATATACATTATCGCAATAAGACTTTAATACGTCCATAATTTTGACGTGATAGCGCCTATATCTTTCGGGATTCGTTTCAATAGGAATTAAATCTTTGCATAATAATATAGCTTCATTTAAGCGCATACCTGTTTTTACACCATATTTTTTTGCTTCGATGGAAGGCGCAATTACACATCCAAATTTACCAGTGTAAACACATACGGCAATTGGCCTGTCTCGTAAATAGTAATTGTCTTGCTGCTCACAGCTGGCAAAAAAACTGTTCATATCAACAAACAAAACGCGTGCTGTTGAACGAGGTGTATACTTATGATTGCCCTTATCCATTGTAAGAACAATTTTACTACGTTTTATGATAGCTTAGTGCTATAAATTGTAGCAATTAGAAAATAGTTTTAAATAAGATCTCGGAAAAGCAAGTGCAAATATCCTATGCTTTTACATTAACTCTTCAAACGTCTGTATAATATCTTTGCGCTGATGATTTAACATTTTCAGTAAATCGGGTTGAGATGATTTAAGTTTTAGTAATCTTAATATTCCCCATGTTTTTTTGCGGAATGGAGAAAGGTGTAAACAAAATAGACTACTTAATACAGAAGAACATAAAAATAAAACTGCCCACCACGGATTTGGAGCAAAAGCTTTTACAACAAAAAATTGAATGATATAATAAATTAAAAATAAAAATGCTCCAATTCCCATATTAAAGGAGGCTTTAAACTCAACTACTTTTACTTTTTTGGA
>JAEUTR010000104.1 GCA_016787365.1 Bacteroidia bacterium | reverse complement strand
ATGCACCGTTCTATCTGCGTAAAAGAAATTATGAAATTTTTAAACATTGTTCCAGGTCAGATTGGATTAGATGCTACGTTGGGTTATGGAGGGCATAGCTTAGAAATACTAAATCATTTAGCTCCGGGTGGCATCTTATATGCCATTGATGTGGATCCTTTTGAATTATCTAAAACGAGAGAACGTTTGACAACTTTGGGCTTTGGGGCTGATGTTTTAGTCATTCAAAAATTAAATTTTTCGGATATAGATCAAATATCAGCAGCAGGGGCTTTTAATTTTGTATTAGCCGATTTAGGTGTTTCTTCAATGCAAATAGATAATCCAGAACGAGGATTCTCCTATAAAATTGAAGGCCCTTTAGATTTAAGACTTAATCCCAAAAGCGGGAAATCGGCAGCGACTTTATTAAAAACCATTTCTCAAATTAAATTGGAAGAAATATTTGTCGTTAATGCGGATGAACCATACGCTAAATTAATTTCTAAAGCTATTACATCGTCCATTATACAGGGAACAGAAATAACAACTACCATACAGTTACAAAATATTATTAAAGCAACATTAGAATTACTGTTATTAAAAAATGAAAAAGAAGACATAAAAAAATCGTGTCAGCGATGTTTTCAGGCATTACGTATTGAAGTAAATGATGAATTTGGAGCATTGGATACATTTTTGAAAAAATTGCCTTATGCACTTGCTTCAGGAGGAAGAGTTGCTATACTTTCGTTTCATTCGGGAGAAGACCGTCGCGTTAAAAAATCATTCCAAAACTTATTTCGTGAAGGCATTTATCGTGAAATAGCTACGGATATTATTCGTCCATCAGCCGAAGAATGTAATACAAATCCAAGAGCAAAATCAGCCAAACTACGCTGGGCTATCAAAGTATAAAATTAAGAGCGTAGTTTATTAAACTCTTAAATTTTATAGGCACTAGAAAAGAGTGATTCATTCTTCTATCCCAATAAAATCAACACTTTTAATAATATCCCAAAAAATATTTGTGTATACAAAAATAAAACCTATCTTTGCACCTCGAAAATAACAATTGTTACTTTCTTTGATTAAAAAGTTCTTTAAAATTAAACATATTGCGGGATAGAGCAGGGGTAGCTCGTTGGGCTCATAACCCAAAGGTCGGGTGTTCGAATCACTCTCCCGCTACCATTGAAAAAGCCTCAGTAACAACTGAGGCTTTTTCGTTTTAATAAAAACAGTTATAATTTGTCACAAAATCCACATAAATCAGGCTTTGTAAGCATCGTTGGTTGCCCTAACGTTGGTAAATCAACTTTAATGAACGTATTAGTTGGCGAAAAACTAAGCATCATTACTTCTAAAGCTCAAACTACTCGTCATCGTATTATGGGTATTGTTAGTGGAGATGATTACCAAATCGTTTTCTCTGATACTCCCGGTATTTTAAAGCCAAACTATAAGCTTCAGGAAAAAATGATGGAGTTTGTTGTTTCTGCTTTTAGCGATGCAGATGTATTTTTATTAATCGTTGATATTTACGAAGATATTGTTTTAGACGAAAAATACTTAGAGAAATTAAAAAAGACGAGCACACCTGTTTTATTATTATTAAATAAAATAGATATGGCCACTCAGGAAGTTTTAGATACCAAACTAGCTGAGTGGAAAGAGAAATTACCTAATGCCGAAATTATACCTATCTCTGCCTTAAAGAAATTTAATTTAGAGAATGTCATGTATCGTATTACTCAACTATTACCTGTTGGTGAGGCTTTTTATGATAAAGACACTTTAACGGATAAACCCGAAAAGTTTTTCGTTTCAGAAATTATACGTGAGAAAATATTATTACAATACAAAAAAGAAATTCCTTATAGCGTTGAAGTCGTTGTAAATTCATTTAAAGACGAAGAGGCTATTTTAAGAATTCAAGCAGATATTTTAGTAGAACGCGAAAGTCAAAAAGCAATTATTATAGGGCACAAAGGTGAAGCCTTGAAAAAGGTTGGTACACGTGCCCGTATAGATGCTGAAACTTTTTTTGGGAAGAAAATATTTTTAGAGTTGTTTGTTAAGGTAGCCAAGGATTGGCGTAATAGCGATTTTAATTTAAAGAATTTCGGATATCAGAGTTAGCTTAGGTCATTCTGAACTTGTTTCAGAATCTCATTTTCTATTTTCTTTTTGCTTGAACAAAAAGAAACAAAAATTCAAGACAATTCGCCAACCTCCATTTACCCCGCAGTAGCTTCTCTGAATGGCGGTTCACATCGAATTGCCAGAGCCAGCCGCACTATTACCAATGCATGATAAATGTGCTAAATACGAGTGTTTTTTTACTGAAATTACTTCACTAGTATAACATTACCTCAATCCTCTTGTCATTTCACGTTTTCCTAAGGCACCTGTTAGCGATTGCACTTTAAATCCTGCGGCTCTCATATTTCGTTTCATTTGTCCTTGAGCGGAATAAGTTACTAAAACACTATTCACTTTAAGTAAATTATACATTTTAGTAAAGATAGCTTCTGTCCAGAGTTCAGGTTGTTCGGAAGGAGAAAAGGCATCAAAATAAATAACATCAAATTGTTGCTGAGATTGAAACTCTTCTACTAAGCATAAATGTTTTGTAAGAGAAAATAAATCCGTAATCTGCCCTACTCTATTCCATTCTTGCATATGCATTTGATTAAAAACAACTTTCTCATGCTCTGAAAATTCATTTGTATAATTAAGTTGATCAGCTTCTGATATTGGCACAGGATAGGCTTCAATACTCTGGTAATTAATTTTTAAAGCATTTACTTTAGCATACAAATAAGTCAGGAAGCAATTAAGTCCGGTACCGAAGCCTATTTCTAAAATAGAAATTTCTTTTAGTTGAAATTGCTCATGAACATATTGCAATCCATTTTGGATAAACACATGTTTGCTTTCAGAAATAGCACCTCTGGTTGAATGATAGGTCGCTTTGAAACGCTCACTAAACAATGTATGTGAGTGATCGTCGGTTACTAAAAAAGAAATAGGATGTGAGTCTTTTTCTTCCATCGTTCAATTCATTAAGCTTCGTAATTATATTCCCAAGCCGATTTATAAAAGTTGTTTTTTTCGCAATACTCAATAAACGATTTATAAAATGGATGATTACCAATAGTTGCTGTATCCATAATCACCACCAACTTTTTCTTAGCGCGGGTTAATGCCACATTCATACGGCGTATATCAGATAAAAATCCAATCTCCGATGTTGGATTACTTCGCACTAAAGAAATATAAATCACATCACATTCTTCTCCCTGAAATCCATCAATGGTTTTCACCGCTAATTCATTAATTGGATAAGCAGAATGATCAAAGTCTGCTAATTTTTCTTTGAGAAGTTCTATTTGTTCTTTATAAGGAGAAATAATACCTACATCAATTTTAGTCGTTTCTCCTGATAATACATACTGCTGTAACAGTAAATCTAAATGTTTAAATAACAAATCTGCTTCGCCTTTATTAGACAAACTGAGTGTTTCAGGATTTTGCAACTCATCAAAACTACAACCAGCAGTATCTACTAATTCTACTGGGATGTGTAATAAATCAATATCTTCGTTAGTAGATAATAGAGTATCTTTTACGGTGGCATCAGCTTCAAGTTCATTATTATAAAAGTAAGCATTACTAAATTGCATAATGTGTTGATGCATACGATACTGCCTCGTTAATAATGTTGAAATTGTATCATGCTGGATACATCTATCCAGCATCGTTTTATCTAAACCTTCTTGTTTTGCTTTCACACTTTTAACAACAGGTGGCAACTGAAAATGATCGCCACTAAAAATAACACGATTGCATTTTAAAAAAGGAATCCATGAAATAGCTTCTAAGGCTTGGGATGCTTCATCAAAAAACAAGGTATTAAATTTCTTTTTTGACAATGCTCTATTTGTTGCTGTAACAGGCGTGCAACAAATCACTTGTGCATTTTCAAATAGTGAATCAACAATATAATCTTCTAACAAGCGAGATTCTTTAATACAATTTCTTGCTTCGGTATAATACAAGGCACGTTGCTTGGCATCTTCTTTTCCAAAAGTACGCTTAAACTTAGACGCCATTTTAAAATACTCTTCCGCATTACGACGCAAGTTTTTAATGTCTTTATAATTTACATGGGTTTGTATTTGTCCGTCAATGGTTGTTTTTTGTAAATCTTCCGAAACTCTAGCTGGGTGACCAACACGCAATACATTAACACCTTGTTCAAGTAACTTCTCGGTTAATAAATCTACTGCTGTATTGGTTGGCGCACAAACTAACACTTGTTTTTCTGATTGTAACACTAAACGAATAGCTTGAACAATAGTTGTTGTTTTACCAGTGCCTGGAGGTCCGTGAACAACAGCAATATCATTGGCCGATAAAATATGTCGAACTGCTCTATTTTGTGATAAATTTAATTGAGGAATCACTAAACTATCATCTATCTTTTCAAACGTAGGCACTTCTGTTCCTTCAATAATTTCTCTTAATTCTGCTACCCTATTATTTCTCGCTCCAATCACTTCATCTAATGCTTTTTGCATTTCGATGTAGCTATTATCATCAAACTGAATATTAACCCCTAACCTACCTTCGTAACACCAATCTGGTAATTCATCAGTATGAAGAATTATCTTCATTTTATTTTTACCCGATTGCTTAATGGTTCCTGTTAGCTCCTGCAAATCATCAGGGTTTTTATTAGAAAACAATGTCACATTTTTACCAGCACTAAATTGGTGAGGCGTATCTAATTGATTGGTACGCTCTACTTCAATATGCACATAATCGGCATAACCCAATTCATCTGATAAAATTTGAATAGGAAACCAAGTCACACCATTCTTTTTTCTTTGCTCTATACTGGCTCTTAAAAACTGTTCTTTGTATTGATAGTAATCTTCTTCTCGCTCTATCAGCAACAATTCTTTAAGGTGTTTTATTCTATCTAAGCTACTCATATTGCATGATTACGAATTTAGTACGAATATACGAATTGAAATGTGCTATGCTATGCATACACAGATTCGTATATTCGTATCGATTCGTAATTATTCCATTTATTATTTACTTCTCTTTAATTCGAAACTATAAATCTGTCTACCTAACTCTGCCAAAAAAGGCAAAGCAATGGTATTGTACTGATACTTTCCGTCATTTATAATTTGGTTTTCGTTGGTATAAATCACCGCACTTAACATAAACTCTACATGCTCTTTCTCATTTTGAATATAAGCGCAATCCACCATAAAACCATAAGACTGACCAACAATATTGGTAATTTTAATATCTGAGTTTGTAATAGGTTTCTTGCTATCTCCATATATAAAATACTTTTTATAACTATCAAAATAAGTTTTTGGATTATAAGTTGGATGAGAGCTCTCGCGTGGATACATGGTTAAATGATTTATTAAAAATTCCCTATCATCTTCTATGATATCAAAACGTTGCTCTTGAGGCAGATAATTACTAAAAATTAATCGCTGTAAAATAGAATGCGTGTTTTGCAAAGACATGTAATTCATACTCGTAAAATCTTTTGGTTGATTAATTTTTTTATTCTGAGCATTCATATACGCTTTACCAACCTTTACCTCCCCCAATGGATGGAAATATGATTTAGAAGCAACTTGTGCATCTAATTTAATGAAAGGCTTTAATTTGTTATCATAAAAGGTAACAGGATTAGTGTTTGTATTTTCAGTCCCTTTGCAGCCTCCATCAAAACGATGGGCTATTCGAATATTTTTATATCCTAGCTCCGCCAATCTATCATGAATATAATCAACTCCTAAAAATTCATAAATACGACCATAAGCAAAATTATCACTGACTAGTGCCATTCTTTTGATATACTGAGCAACGCTTGGATAACCATTTACTGACGTTGTGTCTATTTTTACAGAATGCTGACAAGCATTAGCGCTATCTGTAAACATAATGGTATTACTATATATTTTAAGCTGCTTCGTTTTTTCTAAAGCTAGAATAGAACAAGGTAACTTCACTAAACTCGCACAGTAAAAATAATTTGATGAATCTACATGATAATTATAATTTTTGAAACTTGGCTTACCATCCACATCTCTCGTAATCTGAGTATAGATAATTTGTAAACGATACTTCTTTAAATCAGCATTCACTTTTTTTAGAATATCTTTTTTATTTAAAATAGAATCGAATGAAAAATATGTTTGACTTTTACCCAATTGAAAAGACAACAATAGACCTACAAATAGCAGTACATTAAACAATATGTATTGATTTTTATTCATGATTCACTCTTCACAAATATAAGTATTATCGATTGATAGATGTTATTGATAAGTACTTATAAATTTAAGCAAGAGCAGATTATAAAAAGTATAATTTTACTCCAAAATGAACACCATAAATCAGCCAAAATACAAACATGAATTGACGGAGAAATCTTTCAGTGATTGCTTGCCTGATTATTTAAAATTTGCTTCTCGATTATTTTTCACCCCTATTGAAGTTGCTAAAACTGCCAGTACATGGCTTACCGAAACCGGCGCTAAACACATTTTAGATATTGGTGCTGGTGTTGGTAAATTTTGCATTACTGGAGCGAGACAAAGTTCTAGTCATTTTTATGGTATAGAACATCGGGCAAGTATTGCCAAAATAGGAAATCAAATTGCTAAACACTTTGAATTATCAAATGTCACTATTTTACATTCTAATATTTTAGATGTTGATTTTTCAAATTACGATGCCTTTTACTTATTCAATCCCTTTTACGAAAACTTGGAATTTGCCAAACGATTAAATGATGAAGTGCCATTAGAAGAAAACCTGTATTTAAAATACTTAAATTATACGGACGAACAATTAGACAAAGCTAAAATCGGCACACGTTTAGTAACCTACCACGGTAATAATTTTGAAGTCCCAAGTTCTTACACTAAAATACAAGATGCTTTTAATGGGGATTTAAAATTATGGGTAAAGCAGTGATTAAATTAGTTCTGCTTAGTAGCAATCATAAAATTACTATTCTTATCCTTAAAGTTATATCCAATGCCAAATCCAATTGGCTTAGATCCTTGTTGCTTATATAACGAATCTAAATCTTTTTGATAGAATTGAGCAAACATAGGAATTGGCTTTAAATACTGACCAAAGAAGGAATAATTCCATTTATTGGTATCATCTAAGAAATAATGAAAGGCAATTCCACTATCATCTTGTATCACATGTTGACTTTGAGCTAAAATTACTTTTCTAATCATCGAAAAATAATCTTTATGCATTAAATACGAAGCTCCTTTTAAATACGTATTGACTGTTCCCATATTTTTTAAGTAAGCCATAAAACCTTTATTGCTTTTTAATCCACCATCCGCTGCATTTAAAGAAAAGTAATATAAAGTCTTTGGTTGATGATGAATATCATTAAATTTAATTTCTACTCCTCTTGTATTCGTTTTTAATTTCTTTAAATCTGTAAATGATGTCACATATTGAATATTTCCCAAACTATCTACCGTTACTGGCTTAGCCGAGCTAAATTGATTACCGGTACGTTTTAAAAACAAAAACAATAAATGCAAGGTTCCGTCAACTTCTTTATTTTTCAAATCCTTACTCATGCTCTCTGTTCTAAAAAAGCTAAACTTTAAAATCGCATTTAGAGACGTATTTACTTTGTTGAAATAAGTATCTAATGAATCTGTTTCTTCTTTGTTAAACTCAGGTAAGCTACCAACTGGTTCTAAACCAATCATTACGTATTTATCTGCTTCAGGAAAAAATGTTTGAGCATGTAAAATATCTGGGCCTGAGAAAGGATAAAACAATGTTGTTTGAGGCTTCACCACTTTTGAAATTTCATTTTCTTTAAACTTCTTCAAATTCATTAAACGGGTTGAATCATATTTCATCCAACGCTTATCAAAATTTTTACTGAACACTTTAAAATCAGCCGTTGATTGAACATATTGATAAATAGGACTATCATCCACAATTCCAGACATTAAATTGGCGATAGCATTTAACGAATCATTAACTGGCAACTCCATTGTTTTTGCCATTTGAAGTGAATCATTCAATGGTGTTTCAACCACCGCTTCAACTTTAGCTGTATCTTTTTTTACTTCAGTGTGTTTTTCTGAAGCAGATGAAGAACATCCTACAATAAATAATACAACAGCAACTACTAGACTAATTTGTTTCAACATAATTCTTTTGTTTTTTTTCTGATAATGATTTTCCAATAAAATAAACGCTTCCACCAATAGCTACATTCAATAAACCCAATAACGATTCGGTAGGTTTTTGTGTAAATACAAAATAAATCGTGAATCCATTTAATAATAAAAACAAGATGGGTGTTACTGGATAGCCCCAAGTTTTATAGCCTGTATTCTCTATTTTTCTTTTTCTTAAAATAAATACACTACTCACCGTTAAAAAAGTAAAGATGCTTAAACTAAATCCAACAAAGGTTAATACCGCTTCAAACTGAGCGGTAATAATTAATAACACTGTAATGGCAGATTGAGTAATCACAGCCATGTAAGGTACATGATGTTTGTTTGTTTTAGCTAATACATGCAACATTGGTAAATCTTCACCCATGGATTTAATAATACGAGGTCCAGCCATAATAATGGCACTAATCGAAGACAATAATAAAAAAGCAATAATCAAACTCATCATTTTACCGAAATATTCACCAAAAATATGAGCCGCACTCACATGACCTATTTCTAAAACCCCTGTCAATTCACTCATTGGCGCGCTATACAGAAACACAAAATTTAATAGTACATAAATAACAGTAACAATAAATGTTCCCAATAATAAAGCTTTGGGTAAATTTTTTTGTGGATTTTGCATATCGCCTGCTAAGTATGAAGCTGCATTCCAGCCACTATAAGCATATGACACATACACTAAAGACACCCAAAAACCAGCGCTAAATATTTCACTCATCGAAGTTGACTGTGGTAAAATAAAAATTGGATGCGAAGGTGTATGAACTAATCCTGCAATTATAAAACAAACAATAACAGCTACTTTCAAAACCGTTAATGTTTTTTGTACGCCACTTCCAAATTTTAAATGCATAGCATGTACTAAGGTAATCACAGCCACTACT
>JAEUTR010000090.1 GCA_016787365.1 Bacteroidia bacterium | reverse complement strand
TGATGGCTGGAATGCCATTGATAATTCCTTTTATTTTCCAAAACAGCGAATAGCTGATAGTACAAGGTATAAGCAATGGAAACCCAAAGAACAATATTTTGTTAGCTTAGGTTATGGTTATACTTTCAAAAAAATAAATGTTGGATTTAAGAGTGCTTATTTTGACGAAAAAATAACCAACAGAGGTTATCCACGTGCACCTTATGCAGAGTCTTCGTTTGACGACTATTATTACACAAAGCGTTTTGATAATCATGTTTATTTAAACGGGAAAATAGCCAGAAACTGGACTATTAACTCATTGATAGCTTACAACTATTATAACCGAGTTAAAAAAACTGTTTATAAGGATTTGACCACTTTAAAAGAAACACTTTCGTTAAATAGTTCTGATCAGGATACAAGCAGTTTTACCTTGTTAATGAGCAGAGCATCATTTATACATAAAATAGATTCTGCTAAATTAAGCTATGAAGTAGGTTATGATGTGAATTATGAATCTGCTTTTGGTAAGCGAATAAATAATCAATTACAGTATATGGGTGATTATGCCGGTTTTGTTACTATTGAGTATAAACCGTTTGAAAAAGTGGTTTTAAAGCCAGGTATACGTTATGCCTATAATACTACTTATAATACGCCTGTTATCCCATCTTTAAATGCAAAATGGACATTGAATGAGCATCATACTATTAGGGCTAGCTATGCCAGAGGTTTCAGGGCTCCTTCATTAAAAGAACTCTATTTTATGTTTGTAGACATTAATCACAATATTGTTGGCAATATGAATTTAAGATCGGAGCAATCGGATAATTATTCGTTATCTTATAATTACAGAAGAACTATTAAAAACTGCCGTCTGAAAATTGACGTTAATACATTTTATAATGATATCTATCATCTGATTACGCTGGCACAAACCACATCCACTGAATATTCTTATATCAATATTGGAAAATACAAAACTTTGGGCGTACAATTAAATAATACTTTAAGGTTTAAAAAAGTGAGTTTTCAAACCGGGTTTAATTATACTGGCCGGTATAATGAGCTTTCTGAAAGTGTATCAGTTCCCGAATTTAATTTTTCTCCTGAAGTACTGGAAAATATATCTTACAGATTTATTAAGCAAAAAACAAGTATTTCTTTATTTTATAAGTATAATGGAAAGCTTCCGGGTTATATACTTGTGGGTGATCAGATTCAGCAAACTAGTTTATCAGATTATCACACGATGGATGCAACGGTTTCTAAATTGTTTTTTAAAGAACGTTTTGGAATCAGCATAGGTTGTAAAAATATATTTAATGTTACAAACATTAATTCTACAGCGGTTTCAGGAGGAACTCATAGTTCATCAACGTCATCTGTTCCGTTATCAACCGGCAGAAATTATTTCATTAAATTAACTTTAAGTTTTAGTAAAGAATGAGAATGTTAGTAGTGTTGACTGTGATTATTTTCTTTTTTTCCTGCGAAAAAAAAGAATTGCCTGCTCCTAAGTATAATAGGGGAGATGTATTGTT
>JAEUTR010000079.1 GCA_016787365.1 Bacteroidia bacterium | reverse complement strand
GGCTGGCGTAAAATCTTTTATATTAATTTGATTGACTCCTTCAAACTGATATTTATTTTTTAAGAATTTTTGTTCTTTTAAAATTTCGTTTTTCAATAATAATAAATCTCTTTCTGTTTCCTCTTTTTTAAGAGCATCTTTAATATCCCTTTCTATTTTAGATATTTTATTATCTAATTTTTGTTTCCAGAAATTCTTTTTAAAATTAGAAATACTAAACGCTTTTTCATATTTATAAAAATTCCGTTCGTATTTATTGTTTTTAAACTGGTTAACAGCTAAGGCTTCAAATGCCCAGCGGCTAGCCATTGCTTCGCCCACCAAAGGTACACCACCTTGTTTTGCCAGTACAGGATTTAATTTATCAAATTTAACAACAACACCGGCCAATAATAATTGAGGAATAATTAAGAAAGGAATTAAAATATAAATGGTAACCGCACTATTAAAAGCACTTGAAATATTTAATCCTAACATATTTGCAAAACATGAAGTTGTAAATAATACAAACCAATAATCGGTAAACATATCTTTTACACCAAGAACTGAATTACCTACAATAACAAACATGAAAGTTTGAATGGCCGATAAAACAAACATGATGATAATTTTACTCCATAAATAACTGCCTTTACTTAAGTTTAAGAAAGATTCTCTTTTACGGATTTTTCTATCTCTGATAATTTCTTCGGCAGATACAGTTAAGCCTAAAAATAAAGCAACAACAACCGCCATAAACATATAGGCTGTTAGATTTTCATTTTTATAAAATACATAACCTTCTTTGTTTTCAGCATCTGTGCTAAAGTACCTCACTAAAAATGCTAATATAAAAGCAAGTAATGGAGCTTCAATCAAGTTAATTAACAAATACTGTGTATTGGTTAATTTACTTTTTACATCACGTGTGATAAATACTTTAAATTGTTTAAAGGCGTTTGGTATTTTAAATATCGCTTCCGGAATTTCATCTTGGTGTTTAATATCACCAATGGTAGATTCAATTTTTTCTACATAACTTTTATTCCACTCACTAGGACTTGTTTTACGGTTATGAGTTAAATTACCATACTCATCCAATACCTTACTTTCAATAATATTAAAGATTAACTCAGGATTAACGTTACCACAGTTCCAGCATTCACTTTCTTCAGCATTAACGTGTTGAACTAATGTTTTAAAATAAGATACGGCATCAACAGGATTACCATAATAAATAGGGTAACCGCCAACATCCAAAATCTGAAGTTTATCAAACATTTTAAAAATATCTGATGATGGTTGATGGATAACCACAAATATTAACTTACCTTTTAAAGATAATTCTTTTAAAAGGTCCATAATGTTTTCAGAGTCACGTGATGATAAACCGGAAGTTGGCTCATCAACATATAAAACGGATGGTTCGCGAATTAGTTCTAAACCAATATTTAAACGTTTACGTTGTCCACCGGAAATTGTTTTTTCTAAAGGTGAACCAACTTTTAAATCTTTGGTTTCTGATAAACCTAAATCAGCTAACAAGGAATGGCATTTTTTCGCAATCTCTTCGTCTGTTAAGTTTCCAAAACACAACTTAGCATTATAAAACAAGTTTTGGTAAACCGTTAATTCCTCAATTAATAAATCATCCTGAGTAACATGCCCAATAACACCTTCTACAAATTTTTTCTCAACATGAATGTTTTTTCCATTAATTAAAACCTGTCCGCTACTTGGTACTTCAACACCATTTAAAACATTTAATAAAGTTGATTTACCGGCACCTGAACCTCCCATAATACCAATTAGTTTTCCGCTTTCTTCGCGAATATTGATATTACGCAATCCTAATTTACCGCCTTTAAATTTATATTCAATGTTTTTTGCTTCAAACGAAATACGTGCTTTTGAGCTATCTGCAAGAAAACGACCAATAATATCACTATAATAAATTGGTTTTACTCTCGAATTTCTTAAAGATGATCCCGGTGTTAAAATATGAACGCGTTCTTTAGAAATACCTTGACCGTTTAATTGTAACTCAATGTTACCATAAATACGTAAAGCATACATGCCAACACTATCAATCTGAATCACACGAACATCAGATGTCAAAGTATCGCAATAAATATGTTTACAGGCATTTTCATACCCATTTTCTTTGTTATTAATAACAAGGATATTTGGTGTGTTAGGAATCTTTTCAGCAGTGTCTTCAATAAAAGCTCTCAACTGATTAAATTCATCCGTTGAAATATTAAAGGTATCTGCCACAGTTACTACAAATTCATTTTCCTGTTCAGAAATTTCATCGGATGAATAAATAAATTCTAATAAACGAATTAATACAATGACTTTTTGAGGCTGTTCTAGTTCCTGATTAATTTGGGTACAAATTTTTAATACTTTAACTGAGTTTAGAGACGTACGTTTAGCTGTTCCGTCTTTCTTTTTTGAGCCTGCTTGCTGAGCTTCAATAAATTCATCAAAAATTACAAGGTATTTTTCTACTTGTTCTTTATTTAATTGTTGTTTTAAAAAGGACTCAACAATAGAACGGCCGGTGTTACTAATTCCATCAACTTTAGCGATGATGGCAAACATTTGCATTAAGGCACGTAGTATTCGTTCACTCATAGTTTTTTTGTTAAAGTATTAATTGCAAGATAAGTACGCAAGATACTAAATATTAACTATTTAACAAATTTCAATCGAATATTTTGTAAAAGCATTAATTT
>JAEUTR010000099.1 GCA_016787365.1 Bacteroidia bacterium | reverse complement strand
TTCGGGATTATGTTTTGTAATATCACCCATAAAAGCAGAATCAGAAGAGCCCTTTATGGTTATTTTGTTATTAATTTTAATAATATAATCTCTGCTATAAGATTTATAATTTGTTGTCCCTGAACCTGTATTCCCAGTCCATTCAACAGTTAACTGATAATTGTGTTGGCGATTCATAGTTTGGTACCTAAAGAATTAGTACATAAAAATAGTCCAATACTACATTAACTGCAATATTGGACTATCTGTTTTATTTTATCCTAAGATTTATTTTAGCAAAGCCAATTGCAAAACCTCTGTCATTTGATTCACATACTTAAATGTTAAGCCTTTTAAATAATCAGGTTTAATATCATCCACATCCTTTTTGTTATCAGCGCATAAAATAATTTCCTTAATACCGGCACGTTTAGCGGCCAATATTTTTTCTTTAATACCACCAACAGGTAATACTTTACCGCGTAATGTAATTTCACCGGTCATTGCCAAATGTTTTTTTACTTTACGTTTGGTTAATGCAGATGTTAAAGAAGTGAGCATAGCAATACCGGCACTTGGACCATCTTTTGGGGTAGCACCTTCCGGCACATGAATGTGGATATTGTAATTTTCAAATAACTCAGAGTCAATGTTTAATTCTTCGTTATGAGCTTTAATAAATTCTAAGGCTAAAGTGGCGCTTTCTTTCATGACATCACCTAAATTACCAGTTAAAGCCAACTTTGCGCCTTTACCTTTGGATAAAGAGGTTTCGATAAATAAAATATCTCCCCCAACTTGTGTCCAGGCTAAACCTGTTACAACTCCAGGGACATCATTGCCCTGATATTTTGCTTTTTCATGCGACGGCCCAAGAATTTTAGCAATACTATCCTCGCTAATTTTAGGTAAAGTTTCTTCCTTAACCACATGAACGGCGACGTAACGTGCAATTTTAGATATACGTTTTTCTAAATTACGCACACCACTTTCGGAAGTATAGTTTTCAATTATAAATTCTAATTGTTTATCCGTTAGTTTTAATTGGGCTTTTTTCAAGCCATTTTCTTCCACTTGTTTTGGTAACAAATGTTGCTTAGCAATTTCAATTTTCTCTTCAACGGTGTATCCACTTACGTCAATAATCTCCATACGGTCGCGTAATGCAGGCTGTATAGTTGCTAAATTATTACAAGTAGCAATAAATAATATTTTACTTAAATCGTAATCGTTTTCTAAAAAATTATCGTAGAATGTTGAATTTTGTTCTGGGTCTAAAACTTCTAATAGAGCAGAGGATGGGTCTCCGTGATAATCACTACCAACTTTGTCAATTTCATCCAGTATAAAAACAGGATTAGAAGATTGTACTTTTTTTAAATTTTGTAAAATACGACCAGGCATAGCTCCGATGTATGTTTTTCGATGCCCACGAATTTCACTCTCATCTTTTAATCCACCTAAACTCATACGAATATATTTGCGACCTAAGGCTTTTGCAATGCTTTTTCCTAAAGATGTTTTTCCAACTCCCGGAGGACCATATAAACATAAGATAGGAGCCTTTAAATCTCCTTTTAATTTTAACACGGCTAAGTGTTCAAGAATACGCTCTTTTACTTTTTCTAGCCCAAAATGATCTTCATTTAAAGTTGCCTCTGCATGCTTTAAATCAAAATTATCTTCGGTGTATTCGCCCCAAGGTAAGTCTAATAATAACTCTAAATAATTGGTTTGTATGCCAAACTCTGGGGAGTTAGGGTTCATACGAGACAATTTACTAATTTGTTTTTCAAACGTATCTGCAATTTCCTTACTCCACTTTTTGGTTTTTGCTCTTTCTCTTAATTCTTCCAGATCTTGTTCGTGGCTTTTTTCACCTAATTCCTCTTGTATGGTTTTAATTTGCTGATGCAAAAAGTAATCACGTTGTTGTTTATCAATATCAACTTTTACTTTATTTTGAATTTGATTTTTTAATTCAAGCATTTGCAGGTCTTTACTTAAATGAGCAAGAACCATTGTAGCTCTGTCTTTTAAGTTGGGAACTTCCAGCATGCGTTGTTTCTCAGCAGAATTTGCATTCATGTTTGATGAAATAAAGTTCACCATAAAATTTTGGCTTTCAATATTATTAAGCGCAAATCCTGCTTCTGTTGGGATGTGTTGTGATTTTTGAATGATCTGTAAAGCAGTATCTTTTAAACTGGATACAATAGCTTGAAATTCTTTATCATCCTTATCCGGACGCGTTTCTTCAAATCGTTGAGTTTTAGCTTTATAGTAGGGTTCAGATTGAGTAAACTCTTTAATGCGAAAACGCTTTTTCCCCTGAATGATAACAGTAGTATTACCATCAGGCATACGTAACATTTTAATAATTTGAGCTACTGTTCCAACATTGTGTAAATCTTCAGGCAGAGGGTCTTCAATACCATCATTTTTTTGGGTTACTACACCTATAGTTTTATCTCCTTTATAGGCATCTTTTATAAGGTTAATTGATTTATCTCTGCCAACAGTAATAGGAATGACAACACCTGGAAATAATACAGTATTACGTAACGGTAAAATTGACAGTATATCGGGAATTTTTTCTGCATGCATATTGTCCTCATCTTCTGCTGAAAGCAAAGGGATAAAATCGCTATCTTCATCCAGCATAGGCTCAAAGGGCATTTTATCAGAATCGTTAAAAAAGTTCATACGAAATAGTTGTTTTAGTAACATACAATATACGATTATTATGCCATGGATATTTTAAGACGATGTGGCAGATATATCTTTTTATTTTTTTTAACAAAAAAACGTTAAATCAATTAATAGTTTAAATCTTACTTCATTTTATTTAGCAAATTGATTTTAAATAAAATTACTATTTTTGTTTTGTTGGAAAAGGGAAATTGGTGAGAATCCAATACTGTACCCGCAGCTGTGTGTCTATTTTAGATTTTATACTTAAGCCACTGAATATTAAGTTTGGGAAGGCGTATAAAATAAGACAAGTCAGAAGACCTCCCAATAAATCAATGTTTAGAATTCCGGGAAAAGGATTCATAAAGGCATTGTATCTTATATCATGAAACATAGTTTCAATTTTTTGTCATTTTACAGCTTACTTTTTGTAAGTGTAAATATGTTTTCTCAATTTGCTCCAAGAGTGGGAGAGGTAGGAACAACTGCTATTTATAAAGACAGTTCATCTTTTAAATCATGGGCTACCGATTGTAAAATTATAAGAGGGTATCAAAATATATCTATTCCGTCTGGAGGATATGCAGATGTAGGAGATAGTTTAATGGCATTAGGAAAGGCAGGAGAGGGAGTTGTTAGTTTAGGAGATGGAGGAATTGCCATTTTGCAATTTAATACCCCTATAAAAGATGCAAATGGCCCTGATTTTGCAGTGTTTGAAAATAGCTTTGATGGTTATTTTTTAGAATTAGCTTTTGTAGAAGTAAGTAGTGATGGTATAAATTATTTTAGATTTCCGGCGGTAAGTAATATCGATACGGTTACCCAAACAGGAAGTTTTGCTTATACAGATCCTACTAAACTGAATAATTTAGCAGGTAAATATAAGGCAGAATATGGAACACCGTTTGATTTAGCAGATATTACGGACAATATATTATTAGATAAACAGGCTATTACACACGTGAAAATAATTGATGTGGTTGGTTGTATTCAAAATCAATATTGTACACGGGACATGAACCAACATAAAATTAATGATCCTTGGCCTACCGGTTTTGGTAGTGGTGGATTTGATTTAGATGCCGTGGGGATTATCAATCAGCAAATTGTAGATGTAAAAGAGTTCGAATTACAAAATGTACGTATATATCCAAATCCTGCAGAGGACATATTATATGTAAATCTTCCGTCAACTAATTATTCAGTGGAGGTAACAAATATTATTGGCGAAGTTGTTTTGCAATCAGAAAATAAATCCAATACATCATCTTTACATCTTTATGAATTAAATCAAGGTGTTTACACACTTATCATAAACAGTAATGGTAAGCAAAAGCAAATTAAATTTATAAAACAATAGCTTTATTACGCAAACCACGATTTGAACGTATCGTAAAAAAACAGAAAAATAAAGTATAATGTAAAGCACCAAAATACAGCAGATACACTTAAATACAAGATCACCTTTTTCTTGTCTTTATAAAAACGTTCTGCTAAAAATGCACCAATTGGAATAGATAGAAAAATAGGGGTAAGAATGGCAATACCGGTTAATCCAAAACGATGCTTAATTTTAATAATTCGTCTGTTTGATTTGGTGAATATTTTTTTAGGATGTTTTGAACTGAACATTCCTATTTTAACAGTTTCCCACCATTTTAAAATACCTGCAAATAAGTAAGTAAATACAATAGTGCCAAAAATAGCTCCTGTACAACTACTTGCCAATGCTAGCAGGTAATTTGATTTGTAAATAGCAATAACAGATGGTATGCCTATTTTTGATAACGAAATAGTACAAGCAAGTGCAGCTGTAATAAATTTCCAGATTTCGGTACTATCCATTGGATTTAGAGTGCGTGATAAAATTAAGGTTATTAGATTTTTTCTCCAAAAGCTAAATCTCCGGCATCGCCGAGTCCGGGAACAATATATGAGTGTGCTGTTAATTCTTCATCCACCGCTCCGCACCAAATAGTAAAATTTTTCGTAGGCATATTGGCTTTTACAAAATCAACACCTTCGCGGCTACTGATAGCCGAAATAATATGAACATGTTTTGGTGTGCCTTTTGATAAAATTGCTTTATAAGCTAATACAATAGAAGAACCGGTGGCAATCATCGGATCACATAAAATCAATACTTTATTATCTAAGCTTGGGCTTGATACATATTCAACATGAATATCAAAAGTATTGTCTTTATGATGTCTTCTGTATGCTGATATAAAAGCATTCTGTGCTCTGTCAAAATAATTCAATACACCTAAATGCATGGGTAAACCTGCTCGTAAAATTGTAGCTATCACAGGTTGATCTACTAAATGGCTTGTTTCTGCAATTCCAAGAGGAGTTGTAGTTTCTTTAGTTTTATATTCAAGAGTTTTTGATAACTCATAACTCATAATTTCTCCCATGCGTTCTAAATTTCTTCTAAAGCGCATACTGTCTTTTTGGATAGTAATATCTCTTAACTCAGCAACGTACTGATTGAAAATAGAATTTTGTTGTGATAAAATATGAACCATAATGCAAGTATTAAATTTTTGAAATGTGTCTTAATTTAGTTGATTTAGACGATGTCTAATGTATCATTTATAATCTATATTTAATAATTTTTTAGACAAGTTCCTTTTTTTTAAGGCTCGCTAAATAAACACCCGAAATAATTAATGAGCCAGATAC
>JAEUTR010000094.1 GCA_016787365.1 Bacteroidia bacterium | reverse complement strand
GTTTTTTATCCCTTTTCAAAAAGTAAATATTTCTGAAACCAATTGGGACATTTGTTTAGTTCCGGGCTGTAGTTCGGAAGTAATGGGCTCTAATATTTATTTCCCTATGGTATTTAATAGTATCATCCTTATATTAGGTATAGCCATCATCTTTTTATATAAAAACAGAGTATTACAATATAAGTTAGCTAACCTATTAGTAGTATTTAATATATTTTTAATTGGTTTATTTTTTATACTATCTTATACAAAAGAAAGTGGTCCTGAAGCAATTTCATATCAATTTGGTTCTTTTTTACCCCTTATCTCAGCTATTTTTGCTTATTTAGCCGCTTATTTTATTAAAAAAGACGAGCAATTGGTAAGAAGCGCTGATAGAATTAGATAATTTATTCGCTTTTTGTTCTCGACTTCGCTCGAACTGACAAGCTCAAAGAGATAAAAACTTCAAATAGCTAAATCTCATTAGCAAATTTGCACATTAATTCATTTTCGCATTTTTATATTGTTGATAATTAGGTGTTTTTTTGAACATTTAGCCATTTTTCGACTAAAAACCTGTGTTTTTTGATTCTTTTTGTAAAAAAATGATACTTTTGCACGCACTAACTAAAACACTTTAAAATGAAATTAACTGAAATTCAAGATTTAATTAAATTTGTTTCGAAAAGCGGAGTAAATGAAGTTGAATTAGAAACAAAGGAAATAAAAATTGTTATTAAAACGGGTAAGCAAGCAGCTCCTGTAATGTATCAAGCCGCTCCGGCTCAAATTACAACTGCACCTGTTCAGGCAATTGCCGCTCCGGTTACCGCTCCTGCTCCTGCTGCTGCTGAAACAGCGACTCCTGCTGCAACTGCAGCTGCTGCAAGCGAAGCCAAATACATTACTATTAAATCGCCGATGATTGGTACTTTTTACCGTTCTGCAGGACCAGACAAAGCTCCGTTTGTAAATGTAGGTGATGATATTGATACAGGAAAACCTGTGTGTATCATTGAAGCGATGAAATTATTTAACGAAATTGAAAGTGAAGTAAAAGGTAAAATCGTTAAAGTACTGGTAAACGATGCTACTCCTGTAGAGTATGATCAACCATTATTTTTAGTAGACCCTGCTTAGATAATTATTGAGTTAAAGAATTCGAGAGTTAAATAGTTATCTTATCGAAATCATCAATTCATCAAATCATTAATTCATTAATTGAATATCGATGTTTAAAAAAATATTAATTGCCAATAGAGGCGAGATTGCTTTACGTGTAATTAGAACATGTAAAGAAATGGGGATTAAAACCGTTGCGGTTTATTCTACAGCCGATAAAGATTCGTTGCATGTGAAGTTTGCCGACGAAGCGGTTTGTATTGGTCCTCCACCAAGCAAAGATAGTTACCTGAACATGGCCAACATTATTGCTGCTGCTGAGATTACCAACGCAGATGCGATACACCCCGGTTATGGATTTTTAAGTGAAAACGCAAAATTCTCAGAAATTTGCCGCCAAAATAAAATCAAATTCATTGGAGCTTCTCCTGAGATGATTAACCAAATGGGCGACAAGAGTAATGCTAAAGCAACGATGATTGCTGCAGGTGTGCCTTGTGTGCCGGGTTCGGTAGGTTTATTGGAAAGCGCTGATCAAGGAAAAGAATTGGCCAAAGAAATTAAGTATCCTGTGATTATTAAAGCTACTGCCGGTGGTGGTGGAAAAGGGATGCGTATTATTTGGAAAGAAGAAGATTTTCAAAATGCTTGGGATAGTGCTGTACATGAAGCAACTGCTGCTTTTGGTAACGGCGCCATGTATATGGAAAAATACATTGAAGAGCCTCGCCACATCGAAATTCAGATTGTGGGCGATGCACACGGAAAAGCTTGTCATTTAAGTGAGCGTGATTGTTCGGTACAACGCCGTCATCAAAAATTGGTAGAAGAAACGCCTTCTCCTTTTATGACTCCTGAGTTACGCGAATTAATGGGTGATGCGGCAGTAAAAGCGGCTTTATCTATTGGTTATGAAGGTGTAGGAACTATTGAATTTTTAGTAGATAAACACCGTAATTTCTATTTTATGGAAATGAATACCCGTATTCAGGTAGAACACCCGATTACGGAAGAGGTAATTAACTACGATTTAATACGCGAACAAATTTTAGTAGCTGCCGGTGTGCCTATTAGTGGTAAAAATTACTATCCACAATTGCATGCTATTGAATGCCGTATTAATGCAGAAGATCCGTTTAAAAACTTTACGCCATCTCCTGGAAAAATTACCACTTTACACACACCGGGAGGACACGGTATTCGTGTTGACTCTCATGTTTATAGCGGTTATACCATTCCTCCAAACTATGATAGTATGGTTGGTAAATTAATTACCGTGGCACAAACCCGCGAGGAAGCCATTGCAAAAATGCATCGTGCTTTGAGTGAGTATGTGATTGAAGGTGTTAAAACAACCATTCCTTTTCATATTAAATTAATGCAAAACGAAGATTTTAAAGCGGGTAACTATACCACCAAGTTTATGGAAACCTGGGATTTCAATAAAGCCTAATCCTTTAAAAGCCTTTCAGAAATGAGAGGCTTTTTTGTTATATTTGATTAGCAAATAAGAATGAAAAAACTAAACATATTTCCCGTATTTAGCATTATATGTTTATAAAAACTAAACATATAAGCTAGTTATAAGCAATAAGCGCAGCGACAACGAAAATATGATATTCGACTTATTTACAACTATAATTACTCTTTTTCAGAAACACCGGAAAGACACGGTCGGACACGAATCTGACATGGTGCATATTCGTAAGAGACATATGCTT
>JAEUTR010000028.1 GCA_016787365.1 Bacteroidia bacterium | reverse complement strand
TTTTCTTAGTTGTTTTATTTCACCTTTAAGTCGTTTGCTCTCTAAACGTTTTGCTTTTACTGCTTTACTTATTTTTGTTGGTTTACGAGGCTTAACGGTTTTAAATCCTGTGAGAATTAATTTATAAAATTTCTCTTTTAGTAATTCTTTATTTTTTAGTTGAGTTCTATCTGTTTGCTCTTGTAAATGAATCGTTGTTTCTTTTTCTAAATGCTTATGTAATTTATGAAGTAAAATATTTTTCTCTTCATCCGTCAATAATTCTGACTCTGCAATATTAAACCATAACTCTACTTTTGTTTCAACTTTGTTAACGTTTTGTCCACCAGCACCACCAGAACGAGCGGTTTTAAAGATACACTCTTTAATTAATTTTCGTTCTTTTATATCTTCAAATGTTTTCACAAAAAATTATTTTTTACCAAGCGAAATTTTCATGTTATCCGTTGTTCCTGATATTTTCAAATTCACATATTTAATTTTTTTGGACTCATCTTTATATTGTATTTCATCTTCCTTGCCAGTATTAACCTCTGCTGATTTTGCCGGCCCAAATAATTTGTTTTTGGCAACTGCTGTTACTAATTTCATAGGGATTTTAAAATAGTAATCCATCACTCCATTTAAATCATGTTTTCCTGAAATATCTAAAAATCCAAGAGATGAATTAATGGTCATCATAGGAAAAGACATGACGCCTTTGTTTAAATCAATATGGTTTTGAAGTGTATCAAAAGACACTTTAGACATATTTTTATCACTAAAATAGTTTGCCAAAGATTTTAATGGGGCATAATTTTCAAGTTTACCGTTTAATACTTTCATATCCATATGAATCTCCGACTCATTTAAAATAGGCACTAAATCACGATGCATTCTAATATTCCCAGAAATGACTCCCGATATTTGTCCATGAATATTTTCAGATACTAAATGATCTTGACCAAAATTTTCAAATTTAAACAGTAATTTATCTAGATTCACATTTTCAATTTTAAATTTAGGGGAAAAATAAATTTTATCTTTATTTGAACCATTAAAATATCCGCTTAAATCTATTTTCCCATCAGCAGCTTCTAATAATAACGTATCGATATATAAATAATGATTTTGTGTTGATCTAAATTTCCCTTTAAAATTATGAATTAAATATCTATGATACTTTAAATAGTTAATATTTAAATCAAAAGTCATATCAGTAAAAGGTAATTCATATATATTAAATCCTTTTTCATGTTTGGCAGAAGAATTAGTGGTATCGGATTTTCCAGGGTTAAACATAAATAACTCATCAAAATCTAAATGATTAGAGACAATTCCAAAATGATTATCTCTTTTTTTGATGGCTTCATCTTTTCCTAAATAATAATTCATGTCAATCACAAAATTACTTTTGCCTAAATTTCCAGAAAAATGCTGAACCATTAAATGTTCGTCTTCATAATGAAAACGACCTTTAAATTTCTCGAACTTAAAATGATGAAGTTTCATGGAAGCGGTAAATTGATCTAAATCCAAATCAATAGAATGGAATTTTTCTTTAAAATGTAATTTAGCATTACCATGAAATTTAAAATTTTTAATTTCTTCGTGTCGATAGTCTTCAGGCACGTAATTTTCGCCTTTGTAAGAAAACACATCATGCAACTGTAATAAATTAGATGATAAATTAAAATCAATTTCAGTATCTCCTTTTGACTTATCGGAAAACCATAAATCATAATTATTTAATTTTCCTGAAAAATGAAAATCACTTTTGTCAATTAATCCGGTAAAATCAATAATTCTGAAATTAGATGAATCTATATATAAATCGGCATGAAAATCATGAAGTACGTGAGGATAATGCTTAAACTTAGCGTATAAATCTTCTATAAAAAATTCGCCAACAGGCAAATTAGGTGACTCTGTAAATGCTTTTGCCGAACTTTTAAATTTAAATTTCATGCTTAAATTATCAATCTGCTCATCAATTCCTTTTTTAGTTTTAGTAGTCGTTAACTCGTTAATATCTATAAAATTTGATTTTATTTCTAATGTAGAATTAACTAGATCTTTGGTGTGATGAATAATCGCGGGCAAATCGCTAATACTTCCTTTAATTGAAATATCTGAATTGCCAACTAATAAATTAAATTGTTTAATTTTAGCTTCATGTCCTTCAAGCGTTGCATTTATATTTAAGTTTTTGATTGGTAAATGAAATTCATTAGATTTAAAACTTAAGTTAGTAACCTTTAATTCAGTATAATAAGATTCATTTAATTTTTCAATTGATTTTTCAGGGTGGTTTAAATCAATAATATCTTTAAAATTCATGGTCAATTCTACCTTCCCTTTTAAATCTTCTAATCCTTTTATACCAATAAATTTTGATAAAAAATCTAAATCAAAATCAGACACTATTTTAGTATCTATCTCAGGCTCATCAAAGTTTTTTACAATCAAGTGACCTTTAAAATAACCAGCTTCAGGACGAGATGTAAAATCCGTTAACGAAAACTGCATGGTTGATAAATCTCTTGCTGCACCATTTGTAAAATGAGCTTTAAAATTCAAATCATCTAATCGTTTGTTTGTCTCTGTATTATTTAAAAATGCATCTTCACAACCAAAATCAACATTTACCAATGGTTTTTTTCCATTTGAAACATCTCCATAAAGTGTTGCTTTAAAAAATATTTTCCCTTTATTATCATATTTATTTAATGCAGGAGCTAATTCTTCGGGAGCAAAAGCAGTAAATAAATCAAAATTTGGCTTATCACCATTTATTTTAACATCTACAAAAATATTATGGTCTAAATCAATACTTCCTTCAAGACCAAAATAAGCTTGTTCTAATTTTATTTCAGTAGGATTAAATACAATTTTATTCTCCTTTTTTAAATAATCAAATTCGGAAACGATATTTATATGTTTATGTTTGAAAAACGTTGTATCGTTGTTTTGTATAATATTTAAAGTTGCTTTAGCATCTATGGCAATACCTATTTTTTCGCTGGATGTGCTAAATTTTGTTTTAGCTAAAGGAATATATGTTTCTATTAGTAATTTCCCTTCTTCATTAATTTTCGTTAAATCAATATTTTCCAGTAGTATTGAACTCAGACTAAGATGAAGTTCTTCTGCTTCTTTTTCGGATGGTTTTATGGATTGAAATGCATGGGCAATATTTAATGTACCATC
>JAEUTR010000027.1 GCA_016787365.1 Bacteroidia bacterium | reverse complement strand
AACTTTTTGAATATTTGTATCCTCTCCTATGCGTTTATAAGCAACTACATAATTATTGCTATTATAATTTTCTTTCACAAAGTTCATCACTTCCTGTTTGGTAATTTTCGACAACCGTTCGGTTGTATTAACTGCTTGTTGCCACTTTGTATCATTAACAAAGGCATCTACAAAAGCCATTGCACGCGATTGATTATTCTCTAACTCTTTTGTTTTTTGTAATTTTAAATCCGTAATTACCGCACTCATCAACCAATCCGGGAACTCCCCTTTTTTAAGAAGCTCTAATTGATCTAATAATAATTTTTCTGCTTCTTCCAATTTTTGTCCTTCTTTTGGTTCTGCAAATAAAATATGCGTAGAATAATCTTTTAACACATATGCAAAACTTCCGCTATTCAATACTTTTTGTTCCTGATTTAAATTTAAATCCAACAACCCTGCTCTTCCGTTACTTAATAATAAATTAATTAATGTAATCATATCCGCATCTTTAGTTCCTGTACCTGCAAAACGCCATGCCATTGCTAAATTAGCTGCATCAGGTCCTATAATTTCTTTTACTATTTTTTGTTTGATGGGTGCTTCTTTTTCAAAAGTATATGGAGCTACAGGCTTTGACGGCATAGAACCAAAATTCTTCTCAATAAGTTTAATCGTTGCATCCGGATCAAAATCGCCACTTAAACAAATTGCCATATTGTTAGGTACATAATTAGCATTAAAATATTTCATGATTTCCTTCATAGAAGGATTTTTCAAATGATCTATTGTACCAATGGTAGTTTGTGTACCGTATGTATGATTTTTAAATAATCCCGAAAATACAGCTTCCCACAATTTACTATTATCACTATCTAATCCACGGTTCTTTTCTTCGTATACTGCTTCTAACTCAGTATGAAACAAACGTAACACAGGTTTACGATAACGCTCAGCTTCAATTTTTAACCAGTTTTCTAATTGATTAGAAGGAATATCATTCACATATACAGTTTGATCAAAAGATGTAAAAGCATTGGTTCCTTGTCCGCCAATACCAGCCAACATTTTATCATATTCATTGGCGATAGCGTATTTTGCAGCTACACCTGAGATACTATCAATTTGATGGTATATTTTTTTTCGCTGTGCTTCATCTTTTGTTTGACGATATGTTTCATATAGATTTTCAATTTTTGTAATCTCAACAGATTCTTTTGCAAAATCTTTAGTCCCAAATTTATCAGTTCCTTTAAACACCATATGCTCTAAATAATGTGCTAAACCGGTTGCTGTTGCAGGATCGTTTTTACTACCGGCCTTAACCGCAATATATGTTTGAATACGTGGTGCGTTTTTATATACACTCATATAAACTTTTAAGCCATTTTTTAATGTATAAATCCTTGCTTTAAATGGATCATTTAAGGCATATTCAAAATTAACCGAAGGAACTTTGGAACCGTCTTTTAATGCAGCTTTTGCTACTGGTTTATTTGGGATATTAGGTTTAGTTTGAGCTGTGGTATTTACAACTGCACATATCAGGGCAAATTGAATAAAAGATTTTAACTGAATCATAATTTAATATTTAGGCAACTAAGTTAAATAAAATACGCTATTATTATATCTCTTTTATAGATATTTAGAACCAAATTAGGATAATTTGTAGGTTTATATAAAAGTTATATATTTATGGATAAAATATCATATCTATGGAAAATAAAGAGTTTAAAAAGTTGTTAA
>JAEUTR010000025.1 GCA_016787365.1 Bacteroidia bacterium | reverse complement strand
TATACAGGCGTTAGAAGAATTGGGGACTGAAAAATTGGAACCTAGTACGATTGCAAGAATAAAAGATTTGCTAAAAAAAGAAGATCAAAAAAAATTAATAAAAGACCTAAAACTTGCTAAAGCGAGTATCAGTAAATTTCTTTTTGAACTATTAAATGAAAAATAAATGATAGACTGGCTAAAACTAACCGATGACCAACGTAGAACAACTTTAGAACAAGCTGGATATAACTCCGGGATACCAGCTAATGCACTAGAAAAAGATTGGTGGGTAACTCTTACACTTAAGGCATTATTTAGTGGGGCTTACAAAGATTTTATTCTTTTTAAAGGGGGGACATCATTAAGTAAATGTTGGCAATTAATTGAACGTTTTTCGGAAGACATTGATATAGCATTAGACCCTAAAGCATTTGGTGAGGAATATAAAACAGATCCTACAAAAAATTTTGTAAAGCAATTAAAAAAGAAAGGCTGTGAATTTACAAGCACTCATTTTAAAGATGATTTAGAAAAACAATTAAACGCTTTGGGTGTACCAGCAGGAACTATAAAAGTTTATGCGGCAGATGTTCCACCTGAAAGACCTGATACAGACCCACAAACAATTTTTGTTGAGTACGCTACACTATTTGACCATAATCCTTATTTAGAAAATAAAGTAAAAGTTGAAGTAAGCATCAGGTATCTAAAAGAGCCTAGTTCTAATGCAGAAGTACAATCGCTACTTAATGAATATTTCCCAAATGAAGCCTATAAGGAGGTTGCATTTACTGTAACTGCAATTGAAGCACATCGAACATTTTTGGAAAAGACTTTTTTATTGCATGAAGAATTTTTGAAGCCCGATGTTACAAAAATCAGAAAAGATAGAATGTCGAGACATTTGTATGATTTGGAAAAGATTATGGATAAAGCGCCTGGACAAAAAGCTTTGCAGGATGCTGAACTCTATAGTGCAATAATAAAACATAGAGAAAATTACTTTTTTTTACCGTGGGTAAATTATGAATCTTTAAAAAGAGAGCATATTTCCTTTGTATTGCCAGATGCATTAAAAGAGGCATATGATAAGGATTATCAAACTATGAAAGAACAAATGATCTATAGTGATGCCATAGAGTTTGACGTATTACTTGAACGTATTAATGAATTGCTAGCGAGGTATAGAGGTGTGAAGAATGAACCCAAAATTATAGTAGATGAAAGAGATGTGTTGCCATATAAATTTTACAGAAATGATAAAATAGCAAAGTATGAAACTAAAAAAATTGATTTAGGAGAAGAGTATAAAATTTTAAGATTGAAAAATATCATTCTTAATCATATGGAAATCCGATCAAATTTATCTCTTACTATTTTAGTTGAAAGTGATACTGAAGAAGCGAAAAAATATAGTTTTAACTTAGAAAGTGATTTATATTATAATCCTATACAAAAAGTATTTCTGCACTTTATAGATGGACATAATGAATTTATTGATATACCATTACCAAAAGGAAGAAATTGGGTAACTGTTAAAGTAAATTTATTGTCTGATATTAAAGAATTTGAAATGACACTTGGATGTACTTATCTTTGAAGCTAATTTTTTATTGACTCTTTCATTAGAAAATGGAATTCATTAACTCTAATTTGTTAGATTTAAAGTTATTGTTTTTTGTCTGAAATGTGTTCAGTACTTATATTAAATTTCAGAAATATCAAATAAATTAATCCCAAAATTATATGGCTGTAATTC
>JAEUTR010000023.1 GCA_016787365.1 Bacteroidia bacterium | reverse complement strand
CCATATTTTGTTGCTAATTCTGTTTCAAAGGCTTTTGCTTTTTCAACAGATGATAAAAAGGTGAAAGCCACATTACATCCTTGTTCTGCAAATTTTTCAGCAATTCCTTTTCCAATTCCTCTTGAAGCACCAGTAATTAATGCTACTTTATTTTGTAATAATTTCATAAATGAGTGTTAAAATTAAAAGCTAAATATACAAATTATCATTTTAAGTATAATTTGTTGAAATACTAAAGTTTTAAACGGATTTTAGGTATCAGAACTACTTTACAATAAGCTTTTGACTATAAAGCCTGTTATCTGATGTGGCGACTACAATATATGTGCCGGTAGCTAATTTTTGTTCTGGGTCAATAGCAAAAAGCTGATTGTTTTCTGTTGTAACTATTACTTTTGAATAGCATTCTTTTCCTGTCATATCTCTTATAACTACAAGCACTTCATTATTCTCTAATCCTGTAAGAATTAAATTAATTTCTTTATCTGTTGGATTCGGGAAAATACTTATGCCATTATTATCACTTTTATAGTTAACAGCTTCTATTTTTGAGTACGAAAAAGTCCCATTAAAATCAATTTGTTTTAAACGGTAGTATGAAATCCCTGTGTACGGATTCAAATCAACATCCGTATAATTAATAATAGATGTACTATTTCCTGCAGCATCTAATTTTGTGAGCGTCTCGAAATTAATTCCATTCTTACTTTTTTCAATTACAAAATAATCGTTATTAATTTCAGTTGCCGTTGTCCAGTTAATATCAACTTTGTTTCCATTCATAATGGCATTAAAACTAATCAATTCAATTGGTAATGGACTGGCAGTGTAATCTCTTGTTCCTATTGTGTAGTAACCATCAGTACTCAGATTAATGCCATTAAATAACACTTTGTCTCCCGAAACAGAAGAAGCAGTAGTTAATTCTGTCCAGTTTCCTGATTGTCCGGCTCTAAAGAGTAATACATAATTACTGGTAGTTCCTAAAACAGTATTAACACCTCCGTCGCTCATATCAAATTCAATATTGGTATTAATGTTTGTAGAAGTATTTGTCACATCAATATACCAAACTCTCTGCCATCTTGCGTTATTAGTTCCAGTTAAACCTCCAATATCGGTAATAATTTGTCCATTGGATGCAGATGCATTTCCAGCCATAATATAATCTCCATTATCTAATCCTGAATTAACACTAATTCCAAGACCCGCAGCAGCAGAAGAAGAAAATGCTAAATTACTTCCAACTACTGAGCCAGGCATAATCGTATCCTGACCAATTCCTGCTACATCTCTATCGTAATCTCCATTCCCTGAATCATCTCCGGCATATTTATCATTTGTACTTAAAGTAATATTGTATTTAGCTGATAGATAATTATCAATAATAATGCGTGATGCTTTATTTAATGCTTCTCTGTATATAATAATTTCGCCAATATATCCGCCAAAAGGTCTTGGATCTCCATTATCTGTAGAACCTATAACCAAAGGTGAATTATTATCCGGAATGAGCGTGCTTGTTTCTGCTGCAGTTTTAATAAGCGCTCCGCTGGAATATAATTTACTTCTGGAACCTGATGTAAGACTTCCATCATAAACCAAATCTATTAAGCAATTGGTGCCTAAAGGATATGAGGTAGAAGAACTATTAAACCGGTTGTTGGTAGTTTGAAGATCGACGTACAGATAATTATTGGAATAATGAAACAGCATAAATGATTCTTCAGTATCAACATTATTTCTTTTTGATAAAATTACTCTGGCATCATTTCCTCCTGCTTCATAACTTACAGGACGCGTAATTGTAAAGAATGTATAACCGGAAGTGTTATCCAATATTGGAGAATCGGGAGCAGTTAATTTATCGTTATTAGTTTTAATATTATCAAAACTTATGGCAGGAAAACCATTAAATACATTAGTAGCAAAAGAAGGTTGTTTTACGGATACTGTTTGTGTTACGTTAATACTATTTCCGGATTGATCGTTCCAGGAAGAAATGGGAGTATTGTTAGTGATACTTGACGTTCCGGCATCGGCTTTTAACCATAATACATTATTAGCTGAGGTTCCGATACCTGCGGGACCTGTTTGAGAATACAAAAATGAACTTATTAGTACACCAACTAACAAAAACGAAATCCTTACCATATACCTAAAATAGGACATAAAAATTATACCTCAAATTTTTTTAGATAAACCTTGTTATTTGTAAGATTAATTTTAATAAACATGAATTATTGAAGGATATCACTTTTTTTCTTTGGTCGTTTTTTATCTAACCACACAAAATGTTTTAACCGCATATCTTCGTCTTTTACTTCAGTTAAAGGAAATACGGTTGATTCAGGTTTATTTCTAAACGTAGTTCTGTCAACTCCTTCGCTATTAAACCAAACGGTTAAATCACTG
>JAEUTR010000015.1 GCA_016787365.1 Bacteroidia bacterium | reverse complement strand
AACCTTTTACACCAATATCGCCAATATACATGGCGGGTCTTTTTCTAACTGCTTCTAATCCTTCTAATACTTGAATGTTGTCGGCACCGTAATTTGTCTTATCTATCGCTGTATTTTCTTCCATAAATTGTGAAATCTTCTGATTAAGTATATAATTCTTAAATATACCGATTTTATTGGGTTTTTAGGCAATATATTTCAATGATTTTACTAACAAATGTTAATAAAATTTTAGACAAAATTTCTGAAAAAATTATTCAAATTCGATATCTTTTTTTAGTAAAAAGACTCTCGGTTTTTTTAGCTTTAAGGCATCTATTTTTTGAATTCTTTCTATAGATTTTAATGTTGCTTTTTTATTTTAACCTACCCACCTACTGCTATAAAATTACTTGATGTATACCTTATTATATATGTATCAATAAACCCGGATTTTGTTTTCGCTGTTAAAAAATAAAAAATAGCCATGATTATTTTTATTTTGTTGTAATTTAGTACCCGAGTATGAAATTGAACAGAGCTACATATTTTTCACTATTCTTTTTAGTAAGTTTTTTAGTATCGTTTGGTACTAATACTTACAAAAATATTCAGACCTCTGTATCTAAAAATGATTTAAATCATAAAGGAGTTTTATCCTTTTCTGCTAAAGAAAGCCGTTCGGCATCCAATCCCGAATTTTTATATGAAGAAAGTGAGAGTGAAACCGAAAATGATTTTCATGCTCAAGTTTTTACACTTCCTTTTTTCATTACTTATTTTCAATACGAGTCCCTTCAACCTAAGCTCGTTTCTGCACAACCTTTAGCAGAAAAACAAACAACCCCAATTTATATTGAGGTTTGTAATTTCCGTATTTGATTCTATTAATGAGCTTGGCTCAAGAGTTAATTTTACTGTCATTCTGAACTTGATTCAGAATCTTATCGAAGTAAAATTAAATATCGAAAGATGCCGAATAAAGTTCGGCATGACGATTGAAAACTTTTTGAACCATACTCATTTTTTCAGCAGATGTGATTATTAAATCATATCACCTTTTCTATTATTCAATCCATTAATCTTAAATTATTATGCGAAAAAACATCGTATTAATTAGTATATGTGTAGCATTATCACACATCAGTTGCCAACACACCGAAACTGAAAAAGAAGAAGAAACAACATTTCTGGTAACAAATCCTTTAAAAAAAGACACACTCATCACAAGAGATTATGTATGTCAAATACACGCCATACAACATATTGAGTTAAGAGCCATGGAAAAAGGTTTCTTAGAAAACATTTTTGTGGATGAGGGGCAGTCGGTAAAAAAAGGACAACAAATGTTTAAAATTATGCCGCAAATTTATAATGCCGAATTACAAAAAGCGCAAGCCGAAACTAATTTTGCTGAAATAGAATATCAAAACACCAAGCAACTGTCAGAAAAAAATGTGGTTTCTCCAAATGAGTTAGCATTAGCTAAAGCCAAACTAGATAAGGCAAAAGCAGAACAATCCTTAGCTCAAACACATTTACAGTTTACAGATATTAAAGCGCCTTTTGACGGCATCATGGATCATTTTCAGGTAAGACTTGGAAGCTTGATTAATGAAGGTGATTTACTCTCAACATTATCTGATAATAGTGAGATGTGGGTTTATTTCAATGTTCCTGAAGCGGAATATTTGAATTATAAAGCACATACCACAGAAGAAAATTTATTAAAAGTAAATTTATTAATGGCTAACAATAGTCTATTTGAATACCCAGGAGTTGTAACAGCTATTGAAGCAGATTTTAATAACGAAACAGGGAATATTGCTTTTAGAGCGACGTTTCCTAATCCCAAAGGCTTGTTAAGACATGGCGAAACCGGA
>JAEUTR010000705.1 GCA_016787365.1 Bacteroidia bacterium | reverse complement strand
GCAACTAAGGTTGTAATGGTATTATCCGGATTTTGTACGTTGATGTTAATGTCTGTCATAATATTGCAAAAATAAAAAATCCCTTTTAAAAAAAGAGATTTTTTTATTGTTTTTAGCAAATGGTCACCATAATACCGATAGCTATCTTTATATTTCAAGGTTTTATGAGATGCTGAAACAAGTTCAGCATGGACAAACTAAAACTCATTAACACCTTGAACCGTTGTATACTTCATTGTATACTTAACTCCTGGATTCATATATTTATAGGCACTATGGCTCATTAAAGCTGCTTCATGAAAACCACACAAAATTAATTTCAACTTGTTTTTATAGGTATTAATATCTCCAATAGCATAAACGCCTTCAATATTAGTTGAATAATCATCTGTATTTACTTCAATTGCATTTTTATCAATGTTTAAACCAAAGTTTTCGATTGGCCCTAGTTTAGGACTTAAACCAAATAACGGAATTAAATGGTCAGTTACAATGGTTTGTGTTTCCTGTGTTTTAGAATTTATCATAGATACTGATTCTAATTTATCAGTACCCGAAACGCTTGTTAAATTGGTATTTAACAACAAATTAATTTTTCCTTCTTCGGCTAATTTCATCACTTTATTTACACTATCCGGTGCTCCTCTGAACGATTCACTTCTATGAACAAGTGTTAATTCAGAACACACCTCACTTAAATAAATTGCCCAATCCAAAGCACTATCTCCACCACCAGCAATAATCATTTTTTGTCCACGGTATTTCTCAGGGTCTAAAATCATATAATTGATTCCTTTTCCATTTTCAAATTGAGTTAAGCCATCAACTTCTGGTTTACGTGGCTCAAAACAACCAAGGCCACCAGCAATAACTACAACCTTTGCATGGATTTCGGTGCCCATATTGGTTTTTAATAAAAAATCTCTTTCTCCGCGTTTCTCCAATGTTTCAATACGTTCTCCAAAAGTATAAGTGGGATGAAAAGGCTCTGCTTGTTTCAATAAATTATCCACTAATTCCTGAGCTAAAACACTTGGATAACCTGGTATATCGTAAATTGGTTTCTTTGGATAAATTTCAGATAATTGTCCACCGGCTTGAGGCAAATAGTCAATTAAATGACAACGCATTTTTAATAATCCTGCTTCAAAAATGGCAAATAAACCCACAGGTCCGGCTCCTATAATCGCTAAATCAGTTGTAATCATTATTTTATTGTAATCAAAAATTCAGGTGCAAAAGTACTAATTACAACAATATAAAACAGTAATAGTTTAGTGTAAATTCCAGTCATTAGATATCCCCCTCTGGAGGGGGCCAGGGGGAGGATTCTCTAAATACTCAATTCAGGTTGTTCTTTACAAAATACTTGTAAATCACTAAAAAATACACTGAATTCTTCTTCAATATCTTCATAGTTCTTTTCTAAAATGGGAATGGCTAGTTGTAATTCAAACCTATTCCTGATACGACCACTTAAATGGGTTAAAACAGTTTTGATACCTTCTATAGTAGAATAATGATACAAGACATTTCTTTCAGTCATATAACTATAAAATCGTTTGGCGTGCTCAGGTAAAATAGCATGATTGTTTTTTAGAATTTCATAAATTCCATCAGCATGTTGTTGAAGCGATAAGGGAGAGTATTGCTCAAAATTTTTGGCTAAATAATGATCGTAAATAATATCCATCAACACACCACTATATTTATCGAAATCCTTACTAAAACGATGTTTACTGGTTAAATAAACAGGATGGGTATCTGTAAATGTATCTATTTTTCTATGAAGTCTGATACCTTCAATAATGCCATTAGTTAATCCGTCAAATCGGTTTCCCTGAATAGAATCTGCTATAAAGTTTCCAATAATTAAATCGGGTTTTTGATAGGATAAATAACTATGTGCTAAATAATTCAATGATTGCTAAGACTAAAAGTTGGTGATGACGAATATACGACGATAATTACGAATCAATACGAATATACGAATCTGTGTTTGCTAGGATTCGTATATTCGTATAAAATTCGTAATCAATAATCTTTACCTTTGAGTCTAATTAAAATTTATGAACACGTTTTTCGGAATTATACAAAATAATGCGGCTATTTTAAATGAAGATGAATCTTTACATTGTGTAAAGGTTTTGCGGCATAAAGTAGGGGATACCATTCAGGTAATTGATGGCAATGGAACTCGTGCCATTGGAAAAATAGAAGCGGCTCATGCCAAACAATGTGCAGTAAGTTTAATTGAAAAAGAAGTTGTTAAACAAACACGTAACTATAATTTACATATTGCTATTGCTCCTACAAAAAATATCGAACGCATTGAGTGGTTTGTTGAGAAAGCAGTAGAAATTGGTATTGATGAAATATCTTTTATTAAGTGTAAAAACTCTGAAAGAACTGTTGTGAAAGATGACCGAATAAAAAAAGTAGCGGAAGCGGCTTTAAAACAAAGTCAGCAAGTGTATTTACCAAAAGTAAACAGTCTGGTAGACTTTAAAGAATTCATCAAAACAAATACATCCGATGTGAAACTTATTGCTCACTGCGAAAAAGAATCCAAACATCATCTTAAACAATACATTGTAGCTAATAAATCATTTACGGTTTTAATTGGCCCTGAAGGAGATTTTACAAAAGATGAAATAACTTTGGCATTATCAAATTCTTATTTACCGGTTGCGTTGGGAGATAGCCGTTTAAGAACCGAAACAGCAGGCTTGTTTGCTTGTAATGCCTTGGCGGTTATTAATTCTTAAGAGCGACAAAAAGTAGTTTTTTTTACCACATAGACACATAGTTTTATATAAGTGAAAGGTTTATATAAGAAGCTACGCTTTTACATAGTAGACTATGTTCAAGAAATTTATTCCTCTATCTAATCCTGTTTTGTTCTGTATTCTATGTTTCTATGTGGTTATTTTAAGAATTTGTGATTAAAATACATTGTCAGTTCTAGCGATGTGGAGCTCAATAAACGATTAACTTTTTTTATACAAGAAAAACGCTTACTATTTAATGGATTTCTGTTATTTTGTAGTGTATTTACACAATAAACAGGCATAGCTTTCGTATGCATTAAAAACAATTTTTATGGAAAAAATAAACATCCTTTGGGCCGACGACGAAATAGATTTATTAAAACCACATATCTTATTTTTAAATAGTAAAGGTTACGAAATTATTACAGCTTTAAGTGGTGATGAAGCCATTGATATTGTTAGAGAGAATAATAGTTTATCAGCAGTATTATTAGATGAAAATATGCCAGGTATTTCCGGTTTGGAAGCCTTGACTAAAATTAAACAATTGAAGTCGGACTTACCGGTTATTATGATTACCAAAAGCGAAGAAGAGTATATTATGGAAGATGCGATTGGTAGCAAAATTGCTGATTACTTGATTAAGCCAGTAAATCCTAATCAGATATTATTATCACTTAAAAAAGCACTAGACAATAAACGTTTGGTGTCAGAAAAAACGAATACAGAGTACCGTAAAGAATTTGGGCAAATAGGAATGACCTTGTCTGATAATTTAAACTGGCAAGAATGGCAAGAAGTGTTTAAAAAAATTGTGTATTGGGAATTAGAAATTGATAAGAACCAGGACAAAGGAATGTTGGAAGTTTTAAGAATGCAAAAAGCAGATGCTAATTTGCAGTTCTTTAAATTTATTGAAAAAAATTATGTTTCCTGGTTAAATGGTTCAAATACTAACGTACCAACCATGAGCCATACACTACTAAAAAATAAATTCTTTACTAATTTTGATAATAACGCTTGTACTTTTTTATTGGTGATTGATAATTTACGTTACGATCAATGGAAAATAATTCAACCTATTATTCAGGATTACTTTAAGGTTGAAAACGAAGAATTATTTTTTAGTATACTTCCTTCAGCTACACAATATGCACGTAATGCTATATTTTCGGGATTGTTACCCAGCGAAATGGAAAAGCGTCATCCCGAATGGTGGAAAAATGATGAAGATGAAGGTGGTAAAAATCTACACGAAGAAGATTTCTTAAATGCGCAAATTAAACGCTTAGGAAAAGACATCAAAATGAGTTATAATAAAATAACCAATTTTGCAGCAGGTAAAAAATTATCTGAAAACATGAGTAACTTAATGAATAATAAGTTAAACGTGATTGTTTATAATTTTGTAGATATGCTAAGTCATTCTCGTACCGAATCGGAAATGATTAGAGAATTAGCAGATGATGAACCTGCATACAGAAGTTTAACACTATCATGGTTTTAACATTCTCCATTATTGGAAATGGTAAAATTTATTGCATCTAAAAAATGTAAGTTAGTAATTACAACCGATCACGGAACGGTTCATGTAAAGGAACCAACAAAGGTAGTAGGGGATAAGAGTGTGAACACTAATTTACGATACAAACAAGGGAAAGCTTTAGATTATAATGCAAAGGAAGTATTCGAAATTAAGAATCCCGCTGATGCATTTTTACCGAAACAAAATGTAAGTACACGATATATTTTTGCCAGAGAAGATAAGTTTTTTGCTTATCCAAATAACTTTAATCATTATGTACAGTACTATAAAAATACGTTTCAGCATGGCGGAGTAAGTTTAGAGGAAATGATTATTCCTTATATTACTTTAACTGCTAAATAGTTTAAACATATATTCATAAAAAAAGCGGGATAAATATTATCTCGCTTTTTTATTACTTTATAAATTAAAATTTATATGTAAATCCTATACCTAATACCTGTTTAAACTGAACGTCTGGTCCGGAAGTACCTTTTTGATCTCCAGCATTGCGAAGTACTTTAATATCGTCGTCATAAATTAGTTGTGTGGCCAATGTAGCCGATATAAATTTATTGACTTTAAATGTAGTTAATGTACTCCAGTTAACATCCACATTTTGAGGGTTATGTAAATAATTAGAAAATAATTCTAAAATGGTTTGAAACGTAATATTTTCCATCACCTTGGTTTGGTATTGTACTTTTAAATAAGCACCAAATTCTTCGCGATGTGTTAAATAGTTTTGAGTAATAGCTCCGCCATTATTAGGATCTCTAATTTCTTTTTGAACACCAAAAGCACCATTTCTTGCTAAACTATCATCGTTTACAAATGTAAATTTACCTGTGATAGGAGCAATAAATGCCGAAAAATGATCATTAGGTTTATAATCAAACCCTATTGCCGCTAAAGCATAGCCCGGAGCCATAAACTTTGAAATATAAACAGAGTCATTAGGATAATTGTAGCCGTTTGTAAACTGAGTTCTAAAATCAACTAAAGCTGTTGTATACCAATGTTTTTTTAATTCGCGACCAAATTTCGAAGAAAATTGAATCTTATCATCGTTTTTCCACCACTTTTTATTGTTACCTTGATTAATAACACCATAACCTAGTTCCAGATTATTGTCCCATGTAACTTTATCTTTTTTATATTTGGCAAATACATTTACCAATCCTGCAACTGAAATAGAATTATTACCACCCGCAGACCAATTTGTTAAGGACACCTGTTGACCATTAACAGAAACAACACCTCCAATTTTCCATGGTTTTACCGAGTCGGTAGCAAGCGCTTTTAATTTATCAGTTTCAACTTGGAGTTTTGCAGCTTCTGCTTTAGTTTCTTCTTGAGCCCAACTGCAAAGGGATATGGATAAAAATGTAATACTGATAAAAAATGCCTTCATATTCTTTTGATTATTAGACGGCAAAACTAATAAAACAATTTATATAAAAAATGTTACAGGATTTTTTTTAATGTTAAAATTAATTCCCCTGAATTTTAAAATATTTGGTGGAGTTAGCTGGATCTACTGTAGTTAAATTTTCTACAATTTTTGCTTTTTCATCTGGTAATCCTTTTGAAAAAATATTGACTAATTCATCAGTCTTAGCATTAAAAAATAATTCCATAATAAATGAAGCTGGCCGGTTTTTATAAACACCCAATAATAATTCCGTCGATTTTAAAATTACTTTTCTTCCATCATCCGGCTTTTCATTCATGATATCTAAACCTAATCGGTGGTATTGATACATACATTCTCTTATAGGCTGAAATACCGGTTGCAATGCGTTTTCAACAATCCAGTAACGGTTCTTGTTACTTTCAAATGATTTCCAGCCTGTTTCTGCGGCACTTTGAGCATTTGACACAATAAGTTGAGCTTTCTGAAAGTATTCGGTACCTCCCAGATTAGAATAGGTATCATAATCATTTGCTAAAATAACATAGGCGTAAAAAGCTAAAACCGAGGTAATATTATTTTGAAATGTATTTAAATTAAATTCTAACTGTTGAAATTGCTGGAATTTAAAAATAAAATTTTCGTCAATATAATTAACTGTTGGCGAAAAGTAAGAACTTTTAAAAACTGGTCGTCTGCTTTGTATTTGTATAGTTGCCTTATAATCATCGGCGCTTAGTTTTTGAGTTACATTAATTAATACAGAGCAATCAATTCTTTCGGCAGTTGTAAAATTATCTTTTGTCCATTTTGTGTTATTCATAAATTCAAAAATGGCCTTTTGTAACTGCTCAAATATTTGTTTCTCGGTAGTTCCCTGAATTTGAGGAGAAACAACACTTACCTGACAATTTAATTCTTGCGAAATTGCAATTTTGCCAGCAATAAAAAATAAAAATATATAAATGTATTTACGCATGTATTTTTAAATAATTAATAGCAAAATTAACAATATCCTTTGCTACTTCCTGCTTGCTTTTTAACTCAAAATTATACAATTTATTGTGTTTATCAATAATAGTTATTTTGTTAGTGTCAACACTAAAACCCGATCCTTTTTCTGTTGCCGAATTAGCTACTATAAAATCCAGATTTTTCTTTTTAATTTTCTCTGTAGCATATTCAATAACATTGTTTGTTTCCAAAGCAAAACCCGCCAGTAGCTGATGTTTTTTTTGTTTTCCCAATGTTTCTAATATGTCTGTTGTTTTAACCAAATCTATAGATAATTCAGCATCCTTCTTTTTTATTTTTGAATCAGCTATTGTTTTTGGTTTATAATCGGCTACAGCCGCAGATAATACGGCTATGTCAGAAGAAACAAAAACGGCCTGACAGGCATTAAACATTTCTTCAGAGCTTTCAACGTTAATTACTGTTACTGATTTTTCAACTGGTTTTTGATGTGATGGGCCTAAAATCAATATAACGTCAGCACCCAATTTAGCAAACTCATCGGCTATAGCAACACCCATTTTTCCGGAGGAACGATTTCCTATAAATCTTACTGGGTCAATGGCTTCATAGGTTGGTCCCGCATTTACCAATACTTTTTTTCCTGATAAGGGTAAATTGTTTTCAAAATACTGATTAACAAATTGAACTATATTTTCTGGTTCTGCCATTCTTCCTTCGCCGGTTAAACCGCTGGCCAGTTCACCACTTTCGGCAGGTATAATGATGTTTTCGTTTTTGCGAAGAATATCCAGATTATACTTAGTAGTTGGATGTTGGTACATATCTAAATCCATAGCAGGTGCTATAAATACTTTGCTACGTGCCGATAAATAACACGCCGTTACGATATTGTCACATATACCTGTGGCAAATTTTGCCAATGTATTTGCCGTTAATGGCGCTACTATAAAAGCATCTGCCCATTCAGCTAATGCCACATGATTATTCCAGTTATGATTAGCATCAAAAAAATCTGTAACAACTTCGTGTTTACTTAATACGGATAATGTTTTAGGAGTAACAAATTCTTCAGAAGCTTTTGTCATAATGACTTTTACGATGGCTCCTTCTTTAATAAATAAACGAACTAAATGAGCACACTTATAAGCGGCAATTCCGCCGGTAATTCCTAAAAGAATATGTTTGTTTTTTAAAGTCATATAAAGTAAAAACCCATCTGCCTGTTGGTGGATGGGTTTTATAAAATTAAGTACAAGCTAAATTAAATTTTAGTTTGTTGTTCTTTAGCAGGATTTCTGTAATATGTTTTATCTTCTAAGAATTCGTTAATTGAAATCAAAGATGGTTTAGGCAATTTTTCGTAAAATTTAGAAATTTCAATTTGTTCTCTGTTTTCAAAAATCTCTTCTAAATTATCTGAATGACTAGCAAACTCAGCCAATTTAGCCGATAATTCTTCTTTCATTTCAGAACTAATTTGGTTAGCACGTTTAGAAATAATAGAAATTGATTCATAAATATTTCCAGTTGGTCCATCAAATTTTCTGAT
>JAEUTR010000687.1 GCA_016787365.1 Bacteroidia bacterium | reverse complement strand
GAACTGTATGATAAAATGAAAGAGTATGAATGGGAAGAATTATTAAACACAGATGATACATTGGCTATTAATGCAACAGTCAATTCAGATGAATTTAATCATTCACTATATGTCTCTCAAAAAACAAAAGATGCGATTTGTGATCGGTTTGTAGATAAGTTTAATGTAAGACCAAATGTAGATTTGGATAGACCTACAGTAAGAATTTATGTTCATATTTTTAGAAATCAGGTAAACGTGAGTTTAGATAGTAGTGGAGATTCTTTATTTAAACGCGGTTATCGTGTAGATATTGATACAGCTCCCATGAAAGAAGTACTAGCAGCCGGTATGGTATTATTATCAAATTGGCAACCACATTTACCTTTGATCGACGGCATGTGTGGTAGTGGTACATTAGGAATTGAAGCGGCGTTATTTGCGAATAATATTCCTCCGGGAGTTTTTAGAGAAGAGTTTGGTTTTATGAAGTGGCATGATTACGATAAGGAATTGTGGGATAAAATATATGAAAGCACTATCAATCGTATTAAAGATGATATGCCTAATATTATTTCGAGCGATATTGATATTGTACCTTTAGAAATGGCAAAACGTAACGGCGCAGTAGCTAAAGTAGATGATGTTATTCAGTACGAACATATTTCGTTTTTTGATTTAATGCCAACTAAACCACATGGAACTATTTTATTAAATCCGCCATATGATGAGCGTATTAAAATGGAAGATACCAATGCCTTTTATAAACAAATAGGAGATAAATTGAAAAAAGATTTTGGTGGTTGGACCTGTTGGATTATTTCTTCAAATATGGAAGCGATTAAATCTATTGGTTTACATCCAAGTAAAAAAATGACTTTGTTTAATGCCTCTTTAGAATGTAAATTGTTGAAATACGAGATGTATAGTGGTTCTAAAAAAGCGTCTAAGCAAAATTTAAATGAGTGGAATTAATTAAAACATCTCTCGTCTTGGCAGGCACCCTCTTCAAAGAGGGAATTCTATTCCTCCTTTGAAGGAGGTGTCCGGAGGACGGAGGATGTTACCAAAAATTCTAACATTTTTTGCAAAGCTCTTGCTCTGTGAGAAATCGTATTTTTTGTTTCTGAGTCCAGTTGAGCAAAAGTTTCATTATATCCATCAGGAATAAAAATAGGATCGTAACCAAATCCATTCGTACCAAGTTTTTCTGTGATAATTTTCCCTTCGATTTTTCCTTCAAATAAATACTCTTTACCATCTAATATAAGCGCCATTACTGTTTTAAAATGGGCATTGCGGTTTGCATGATTTTGTAATTCATACAATAATTTTTGCATGTTATCCTCATTGTTTTTTTGTTCGCCGGCATATCGGGCAGAATACACGCCGGGAGCACCGTTTAGCGCATCCACTAATAAACCACTATCGTCGGCAAAACAATTAATACCTGTTTTTTCGTAAATGGTTTTTGCTTTTAGTAAAGCATTGCCTTCAATGGTTTCTGCTGTTTCTTCAATCTCAGTATCAAAGTTAATGTCATCTAAACTTAACAGTTGAATGGAATCAGGAACCAGACTTTTTACTTCTTTTAGTTTATTTTTATTATGAGTAGCAAATATTAGTTGCATATTATTCGTTGCTTATTTTAATGAACTTTTTAATGAAAATTTCATCATCAATAACCGTTTTAATAATATAACAGCCTTTAGCATAATTATCTGTAGGAAGTGTAATAAAGTTTAATCCTAAAATGCCATTTTGAGTAGTTTCAGCGTATTGTACTTGCCCCATTGAATTATAGATAGTAATTGTTATTTCATTATCCTTATTTAGTATAACAGGTAAAGTAATATCCGAACTGGTTGGATTAGGAACAGGATTTGCAACAGATATAGCGTCTGTATTTAAAGAATTACATAAAGAATTATTAGATGTATTTTGATCAATTTGTCCGTTTACTTTTTCGATGTTAACACATGTTATATTATTACTTGTGCCACTTTTGTTACTGGCACTTTTTGCAGTAAATGAATATACATAAAACGCATTTGGATTAATTGTTCCATTCCAGGTTTCCTTAATGTTTCCTGCGTCGCTTATCTGATAGTTGATATCAATAGAATTTATGGGAACTGAGCCTCCGTTTGCAATATCGGTTTCAACACTTATAAAACCATTAGCGTCTTTTGTTGTTCTAACATTTAGGATAGCTAAATCTAAATAGCGCTTTGACACAGTTATATTTTTAGTTTTTGTGTTTTTGCAACCCTGTTGATTTGTTAAAAATAAAGAAACAACATAATCGCCTTCAGTAGTAAAATTTACTGTTGGACTTGCTATAGATATTGGTGAAAAATTACTGATATTCCATAAGTAAGAATTGGCATTAGCTATAGAAGGGCTAAAAGTGACAGGTGAATCAATGTAGTAGTACGATAATGGATTTGTTGTAAAATCTACATTTGGCAAAGGAAATACAGTGATAGGATTGGTTAATGAATCTTTGCATCCAAATGAATTAACAACAGTAAGTCTAACAGAATAAGTCCCTGCACTTGCAGAAGTGAGGGTGGGACTTTGGACTGTAGAAAACGTTGTATTATTAAGCTTCCAGTTATAAGAAGATATAATACCGCTTTGAGCAGTTGATGAATTTGCGATCGAAATAGTGTCTTTAGAGCAAAATGAAGCCACAGGAAAACTAACAACAGGTGGGTTAAATACGCTTATGAGTTTTGATATTTTTGAAACACATCCATTTTGTCCGGTAACAGTAAGAGTTACAGGGTATACACCTGATAATGTATACAGCATTGGTACAGTTATTCCTGATCTTATTATTCCCCCTCCAAAAATCCACTCACGAGTACTTGATGAAGAAGGTGCGGGTACGATGGAATTATCCTGAAAAATTGTAGCTGTATTTGAGCAGGCCGGGCTATTTGTGAAACTTGCAGATACTTGCGCTTTTACAGAAACAACATTCGTTAACGAATCTTTACAACCGGCATTATTTGTTGCCACTAATTTTACATTATAATTTTGCTGGTTACTAAAAACATGTTTGGGATTTTGTAAATTGGATCCACTACTCATATCACCAAAATTCCAATTAAAAGCCGTAATAGAGTACCCAGGGGAACTAATGCTTTGATTTGAAAAAGCAGTACTATCCTTTTGACATGAAACGCCTGCTGAAAAATTAACTGTAGGTGTAGGCGCAATGTGAATTGTTTTGGTAATTGTTTCTTTGCAGCCAGAATCAGTAAACACGGTAAGTTTTACAGTATATGATCCTGTATCGGAATAGGTATGAAATGAATTTGTTAATGTGGAAGTGCTAGGTGAGGGAAGGTTTCCGAAATTCCATTCTGAATTACTAATAATATTACCCATAGGCGGAATAGACAGGTTTGTGAAATTTATCTGACTATTTCTACATCCCGCACTGAATGAAAAATCTGCTAACGGCGCTTTACCTAAAATAGTAATATTAATTGTATCTCTGGCAACACAATTGTTGGTATTGGTAACTACTACTGAATACTGACCGGAAGTTGTTATTGTCAAAGATGGAGCAGTAGAACCATCGTTCCATAGGTATGTGCTGGCTTGATTTGCACCTGATGTAAGTGTAATAGAATTTCCTTCGCAAACTGAATCATCAGGACCTAATGAGGCGGTTATAGGAAAATTATCGAGAGTAATTGTTATGGTATTTGAATTGATAGAACAGCCACTATTATCAGTTACTTTTACATAATATTGACCTCCCTGAGTGATATTTAATAGAGAATCTGTTGAATTATCCTGCCACTGAAACGTATATTGATCTTTTGGCAGATGTGTATTCCATGTATAAGTAGCCCCCGAGCATAAACCCATATTTTGTGTTAAAAAATTTCCGGGATAGGTAACTAAAATTGTATCGGAAGATATTTTACCAAAAATGTCAGTTCCTCTAAGCCAGTATTTACCCGATTTATTTACATTAGTTGTGGGTAAGGAACTACCATTAGACCATAAATATTTTTCATATTTTCCTTTTGAAGAGAGTAGGGTGTCACAAACAGAATTAATTACATTAATATCAGAACCTAAATCCACTGGAGATGCATATTTATTCTGAAGATAATTAAACACAGAATCTTTTACACCATTTCTAATACTATCATTAAAAAAAATAATTTCATATATATCTCCCTTTAAATTACCTGTTTGTAATAAATCGCACCCAATAGTTATCTTGTTTAACGCTGTAGGTGAAGAGTTTGAAAGTGTTTGTGATGAAGCGGGACCTAGCCCATTTGATATACTGTGAATTGCCTGCTTCTTATAAACATGCATTATATTTGCAATAGAATCCGGAAAATTGTTAAAAATGCCTAGTGGAGGGGTCGCATTTTTGTAACCACCGCCAAAATTATGACTAATGTTATTGTTTCTTCCGATCCAAAATCCATCTAAATAATTATGGTCTATAAGCCTTTCATATGTATTTACTACACCGCTTTTTTTAAAAACAATAAAGGCTTCAAAATTAGTTATTGAAGTAGAATTGTTTGATAAAAGGGAACTATTATTAAAAAAAATACTTGTAAAACCAGATGGGTTACTAGTATTTACAGTAGGAGATGAAATAGCGGAAAAATTGAAATTATTCCCTGAAATGTCATTCCATATATTTAGTGATGTTCCTGTAGTAGTTAATAAAGTGTCTGATCTTACCCAAAAAAGCAAATGATTTTTTGAGAACTGAGAATAAAGAGGAGATGATATTATAAAAAATACAATAAAACAACATATTCCTTTACAAAAACCCAGCATTATAGCTTTTTTCATTAACAATTAAATATAGGTAAAGTTAATGAAAATATAGTAAATTTACAAAATCATGAGTTACGAGTTTGAAATAAAGCATCAAAGTAAAATTAGTATTGGCGTAAAGGAATTGTGGGATTATCGCGAATTATTTTATTTTTTTACATGGAGAGATGTAAAAGTTAAATACAAACAAACGATATTTGGTTTTTTATGGGCTATACTTCAGCCTTTGTTCATGACTTTAGTATTTACATTGTTTTTAGGAGAATCTATTACTCAAAAAACTCAATTATCAATTCCTTATCCTGTTTTTGCATTAAGTGGGATGCTTTTATGGAGTGTTTTTAGCGGAGGAATGAGTAATGCGGCAAATAGCATGGTAAGTAACGCAAATATTATAAAAAAAATATATTTCCCACGTTTAATAATTCCTATTTCAGCCATATTAGTAACTTTAGTTGATTTCTTTATAGCGTTAATCATATTTATAGCGCTGTTATTTTTTTATAAAGTGGATATCAATTATGTATCTATATTATATATTCCAGTTAGTTTACTTATAACATGCTTATCAGCGATGGGTATAGGAACTTTTTTGGCCGCCCTTAATATTAAATACAGAGATGTTCGTTATGTTATTCCCTTTTTGGTTCAAGGTTTATTATTTTTAACTCCCGTATTATATCCTGCTAATATATCTCCCAATCCTTTTGTTCAATTTCTATTAAAATTGAATCCATTGTCTGGTGCTTTAGAATTGATAAGAAGTTTGTTTACTGGCTATTTTATTAATATAGAAACTGTTTTATTAAGTTTAATTAGTTCTATTGTTCTATTTATTATGGGAATAGTATATTTTAGGAAAACAGAAACCTACTTTGCTGACTTAGCTTAATGAAGCCAATACTCGAAATACAACATATAAGTAAAAAATTCGTTATAAATTACGAGCAACAGCCTTATTTAAGCATACGTGACTCTATTTCAAATATATTTAAATCAAAAAAAAATAAAGAAGATTTTTGGGCACTACAAGATATTGATTTTAATGTTGAACAAGGCGATACATTTGGAATAATTGGTAAAAATGGAGCCGGAAAATCTACGCTGTTAAAAGTTTTGTCTAAAATTACCCCTCCAACTTCAGGTAAAATAATTGGTCGTGGGCGAATAGCAAGTTTACTCGAAGTAGGAACAGGATTTCACCCTGAGTTAAGTGGAAGAGAAAATGTATTTATGAATGGTTCCATTTTAGGAATGAGACGTTCGGAAATATTAAAAAACTTTGAAGCTATTGTAGATTTTGCGGGAGTTGAAAAATTTATTGACACACCACTTAAGTATTACAGTAGTGGTATGCAATTGCGTTTAGCCTTTGCAGTAGCGGCATTTTTAGAGAATGAAATTTTAATTATAGATGAAGTGTTAGCTGTTGGTGATGCAGAGTTTCAGAGTAAATGTATGGGTAAAATGGGTGAAGTTAGTAAGAGTGGAAGAACCATTTTATTTGTTAGTCATCAAATGGGAGCAATTGCTCAGCTTTGTAAAAAGGCAATTATGCTTCAAAAAGGTAAAATTGTAGCCAATTCTGATGTGAATTCTGTCATTAATTATTATTTGAGTTCAAATAACACACAGGATATAAAATTAGATAGAAGACAAGATTCGACTTGGAAGTCAAAAAATCATTTCACGGATTTTCAAATGATAAATTCAGTAAATGAAAATTCAACAGAATTCAAACATGATGAAACTTATCATATAG
>JAEUTR010000676.1 GCA_016787365.1 Bacteroidia bacterium | reverse complement strand
CTTTGCTTATCATTATTGGCAATTGCTTCGGCAAATTTATTTCTTAAACCATTACCAAGTCCTATATCTAATAATCCAAACCAGCTAATAACACTGTACAGAGTTAGCCAAATCCCATAATTTATTGGATTTAAATAGTGAATAGTTAATGGTACCAAAACAAAACTGGTAACAACACTTATTCCCTTTATCAAAACAGATGCTAAAATATTTTTTTTAGCTTTTACACTTCTTGAATGTCCTTTATTTATTAAGGAACTCAATCCAATGTATAGTTTCGATGAATTTATTTTCGAAGGGGATCCCATTTGACGGATAGTTATGAGGATTTTTTTCTAAATAAATTTTTCAGCTTATTTTGTGAATTGTTATCGGATTCTTCACTATAACCATAACCATATCCATAACCGTATCCATAGCCATAGCCATAGGTTGAATTTGAGATTTTTACCGAATTAAAGATAATGCCAACATTATTTATTTTTTTCTCATTATAAAGTTTGTTGATAAATTTCAGATGTTGTTTTCTGGTAAAGTTTTGTCGAACAACATAAATATTAACATCAGAAAATTTGGTTAACTCTAATCCGTCCGGAACCAACCCTATAGGAGGTGTATCAACAATTACGTAGTCGTAGTGCTCTTTTAAATATTCAAATAAAGTATTGATTTTGTCTTTTAAAATTAATTCGGATGGATTCGGAGGAATTGGACCTGATAAAATAATATCTAAGTGAGGTATTTCCTGTGATGTTTGAATAATTTCATTTATTTGAGCGGTACCTGCTAAATAGTTTGATACGCCATTATCAGATTTTAAAGTAATGCCCGCCACTATTTTTGGTTTTCGTAAATCTAAACATACCAGAACGGTTTTTTTTTCGGATAAGGCTAAAATACCTGCCAGATTATATGATATGAATGTTTTTCCTTCTCCACTTATGGAGGAAGTGATTAGTATGACATTTTGTTTTTTATGTTCGTTGTTGTCATTTAAAAAATAGTTAATATTTGTTCGTATAGATCGGAGTGCTTCTAAAATAATTGGTTTTGGTTTGATTTCGGTAAATAAATTTGTATTGTCTATGTTTTTTCCAATAATACCCAGCAAGGGAATTTTAGTGAATGATTCAAGTGTTTCTTTATCTGTAATTTTATCATTAAGAAGTTCAATGATGGATATAATCAAAATAGGAATCAATAATGACATAACAAAAGCTATGGCATACGATTTACTTTTAACAGGTTTAATTGGATTGTAATTAGGAACTGCTTTATCTATTACCCAGTTATTGGATGCGGAAGATGCTAATACGATAGCTGTTTCCGATCTCTTTTGTAATAAATACAAATACAAGCCTTCTTTTATAGAAAACTGACGTTTAATAGCTATAAACTCTATTTCTGTTTTTGGCATTGATCCTAATTTACCTTCTACTTTTGTAAGATTTGCAGAAATTTCTTTTTGAGATAAAATATATTTTTGTTTAATCCCTTTTAAATTTTCAAGGATGGATTGTTTTATAAATTTTATTTGTTTATCCATATTTTCAAAAACAGGACTGTTTACTTTTGAATCTATTTGACGAAGATTATATTCGTTTTCAAGTTCACTTAAATTTGAAATCTGTTTTATTAATTGCGGATCCTCTATACCTAAACTGGTAGGAGATATGTCATTAATTTTTTTATTTTCTAATATATACTTTTCAAGGTAATCGATAAAGCTAATCTGTATTTTGTTTTCGGAAATTTTCTCATCAAAGTTTTTTACTTTTTCTAAAAACATTTTTGATTCATCATCAATATTTATAACTCCTTTAGACGTTTGAAAATCAAGTAATGTTTTTTCAATTTCTTTTAATTCACCTGATATTTGTTGGATTTGAGAATCTATAAATTTAATAGAATTGCTAGCTAATAAATTTTTTTGTTCAGAACTGTTGGCGATATATACTTCTGTTAATTTGTTCAAAAAATCGGCACATGCTTCAGGAACTGCATCAACAATACTAAGTTCTAAAATAGAAGATCCGGAAGCAACCACATCGATGCCTAATGCAGATGAATAATAATTTGCCTGATTTTCGATAGAATTAAAATGAACTTTGAAATTTTTCTTATTGTAATCCGAATCATTAAACAAGGTATTATCAAAATTGTTACGCTTAACAATTTTAAATTCTCCTATATCGTTAACGATTTTTTCGTTAAAACGATATGTGCCAGTTTTTTTCGTTTTGCTACCTATAGGTAGATATGATAACTGAAAAGAATTTTCATCATTAAACTCAACTTCTAAATCAACAAAATAGGCAAATTCATATAAAGTATCTGGCTTAATAATAAAGGGAGATTTATTATATAATTCTGTTGATTTAATATTTCCCTGTAGTAAATAAGAAACTTGAAACTCCAATTCCTTTATAGCTTTTGAAATTAATGTTTTTGATTTTAAAATTTGGATTTCATTTTCAAGATTCACATCCCGTTTCATGTTATTTAAATCTTTCAAAATATTTTCAGGAGAATTGTTAGAGTTTTCATCTTTAACAATTAAACGGCATGAAGATTTATATATAGGAGAGGCATACCAGTTATAGTATCTGGCTATAAAAAAACCTAAAACAACAGAAATAATAAATACGTACCAATACTTAGCATACCTGATAAAAAAACGTTTGAAATCAAAATTCCTTTCTTCAACTTCATTACTTATTTTTTTTGTAGTATCACTCATGCTATAATTGGACTTCCCTGTTAAAAATAATCATTCTTAACAGGTACATGTATTATTGTGGTTTTATGCGTAAAAATACAATAAATGTCTGTATTCACAATGTATAATTAATTATAAATCAATAAATCTTATTCCCGGTTTTCATGAAA
>JAEUTR010000666.1 GCA_016787365.1 Bacteroidia bacterium | reverse complement strand
CCTCCGTACTGATTAGAAAAATTAGCATTAGAAATAGAATCTTTTAATTTAAAATCAGATCCATTGCCTTTAAACGTTGTTAAGCTATCTGCTAAAAATTTATAACTTAAAGAATTAGCTAACTGATATGCTCCGGCGCGTAAAGAAATAATTCTTCTAACATTTGCAGGAACACCACCTTTAATAGAGATTGTAGTTCTTGTGTTTCCTGAAGTAGATTGGCTTAATATGATAGGCACTCTTTTTCTTTTAGCTTTATTAAAGAAAATAAATCCGATATTTCCTTCCATATAAAAAAAGTTGCGGGTATTTTCGTTTGATTTACGATAGCCGTTTGTACCGAAACCTGATCTCATATCAAAACCAAATTGTAATCTTTTTCCCATCATATACTCTGCTCTAAGCCCCCAGCCTAACGAATAACCATTTAATCCGCTGATATCGGTAAATAAAGGATCGATGGCTAACGAAAAGTTTTTAATATCATATGGATCATCTTCTAAAACCGACCAGCTAACGCTTTGTGCATTAACCTGTGTAAGCGTAAATAAAGAAAAGGTAAAAGCTATTTTGAATAATATTTTTTTCATAGTAATAAATAGAATGTTTGTTGATTAAAAGAATTTTGTTAAACCAAATCTTATCGCGAAAGACGTTACTTTCGCATTTGTTACTGCTCCATTGCCTTTTGAGGTATATTCAAACTTTTTTGAATAGAAACATGGCATAACGGATAATCCGTATTTTTGAAAAATAGGATAAGCAATCACCGCTTCTAAATAAGTGCCATGGCCCTTAGTAATGAAAGACTTTTGACTGTAGCGCTCATAACCGATTTTAGCGGATGTTCTGATTTTACCGAACTTTTTATACACAACTACTCCTAATCCTAAGTTAACGTAGGTTCTTTGATCAAATGGTTTTTTAAGAGAATCTAAATTAGAAGAACTTAATCCCACATTAATATTTGGTCCCATTCTAAACTGATCTCCTTTACCAAATAGATAACCCAATCTTCCGGAAGCAAATCCACCTTCTGCTTTCGAAATTTTAATACGGTTATCGTTTGCATTATTGGTTTGTGTTGCGCCGTAGTATAATGCACTTAAATCCACATTTGTGTACCAGTGATTTCCTATACGGTCAATCATTAAAATAGGCAGGCCGGCATTATATTTATAAGTCCCCAGCGTGGCATTATCCGTTTTAACCTTTACTTTTCCAAATTGTAATCCGGGAAAGTACTGGCAATTGAATCCAACCTGAGCCTGACTTATAAAGCCATTCAATAAAATAGAAAATAGTAAGATTTTTTTCATAGAGTTTAGTTTTTCGTTTTCAAAATTAGCTTCATATAAAGAGTATCACAATACCCACCATTGGGTATTTTAGTTTTTAAGGATGGTAAATTCAACGCGACGGTTTAATTGTCTTCCTTCTTCGTTATCGTTAGTTGTAAGTGGCTTGGTTTCGCCATACCCTTTTGATATCAATCTATCCGGTTTAATTCCTTTTGATATTAAATAATCTAATACCGCTTTTGCTCTGTCTTCCGACAACTTTAAATTAGCCTCATTGGAACCTACATTATCTGTATGACCTGATAATTCAATTGTCATTTTATCGTTCTGTGACATCAATCCATAAAGCCTTTCCAGTTCGGGCATTGATTCGTTTCTTAAGGTTGCTTTTCCTAAATCAAAAAAGATATTATTTAAACGGATGGTTGTTCCTACCTCCAAAGGCACTAAATACAAATCACGTTTAATTTCTTTGTATCCATCTGTTGCTGATAAATCAAGGTTATCGGCAACAGAAATAAATTTATCATTGTATGCTAAGAAACCATAATTTACACCATAGGGTAATACAATTTTGTATTCTCCTGTAGAAGGGTTAGAGATAGCAACACCGGCATTTTTTCCATCACTTAAATTTTCGTATTCAATGTTAGCGCCAATGGGTTCTTTAGTTTTGGCATTATATACATTACCTGAAATTAAAACAACCGGGTTAGGTCGTAATTCTTTAATTAATTTAATTTTTACAATATCGCCTAATCCAAACGAATTAACGTCGGATATTTTATACGCTTCTTCTCCTTTTGCATCCAGTGTGTAATAAGAATCCCAACCGCTGGTGTTAATGGTAGCTCCTAAGTTAACCGGTGTACTCCAGTTTTGCCAGGTATCATCCAGGCGTTTACTCATCCAGATATCCTGATTTCCGTAACCTCCTTCTTTATCTGTAGAGTAATAAAGTGTTACGCCATCTGCTGCCATAAAAGGAGCAAATTCATTTTCGGCATAAATGCTTAATGCTTTAATTTTTACAGGTTCGGACCATGTATTATTATTTAGTGCTTTGCTTACAAATTTTGTAAAGTCTTTAATCGATTTTGGTTTTTCCCATTTATCCCTGATGGTTAAATGACTGATGTATAAATCATGTTTTCCGCCATTGTTTGCATCCGAAAACGCAAAAATGAGTGTTTTGCCATTTGGTGCCAGAAAGGAGTTATTGGTATTTCCCATTTCGGAGTACTTGGTAAAATTTTTAATTTCAAGTTTTACTGGTTCTTTCCATTCTCCTTTTTTGTTTTTTGTAATCACAGATAATCCTGCGCTTTCATATTCTCCATCTACATAGGCACCTCTTACTAAAAGCTGATTTCCATCTGTTGACACATTAGACACTCCAGAGTTTTTGCCTTTATGATTAATGGGTTCCTGAGCATGAATAGCCTGAGACCAACCGGTGGGCGTT